>DQBD01000239.1:20868-23796 GCA_003526065.1 Gammaproteobacteria bacterium
CGCAACATGGTCACCGGCGCCTCCACCGCAGACGCGGCGGTGATCCTGGTCGACGCCCGCAAGGGCCTGCTCACGCAGACCCGCCGCCACAGCTACCTGGTGAGCCTGATCGGCATCCGCACGGTGGTGCTGGCGGTCAACAAGATGGACCTGGTCGACTACGACGAGGCGGTGTTCCGCCGCATCGAGGACGACTACCGGGCGTTCGCCGCCAGGCTCGGCCTGACCGACATCACCGCCATCCCCCTGTCCGGCCTCAAGGGCGACAACATCGTCGAGCCGTCGGCGCGCATGGCCTGGTACCACGGGCCGACGCTGATGGCGTTCCTGGAGACCTGCGACATCGACGACACCCGCCTGCAGGCCGCGCCGCTGCGCCTGCCGGTGCAGTGGGTGAACCGCCCGAACCTCGACTTTCGCGGCTTCTGCGGCCTGCTGGCCAGCGGCACGCTGCACCCCGGTGACCGCGTGCGCGTGCTGCCGTCCGGCCGCGAGAGCCGCGTGGCGCGCATCGTCGCCCACGGCGGCGACTGGCCGCAGGCACTGGCCGGCCAATCGGTGACGGTGACACTCGAGGACGAGATCGACATCTCCCGCGGCGATCTCATCTGCGCCGCCGAGGCGCCGGCCGAGGTGGCCGACCAGTTCGAGTGCACCGTGGTGTGGATGGCCGACGAACCGCTGCTACCGGGCCGCCCCTACCTGCTCAAGCTCGGCACGCGCACGGTCAGCGCCACCGTCACCGAGCCGAAATACAAGGTCAACGTCAACACGCTCGAACACCTGGCGGCCAAGCAGCTGGAGCTGAACGAGATCGGCGTGTGCAACATCGCCCTCGACCGCCCAGTGGCCTTCGACGCCTACCGCGACAACCACGACACCGGCGGCTTCATCCTGATCGACCGCGTCAGCAACAACACGGTCGGCGCCGGCATGCTGCACTTCGCCCTGCGGCGGGCGCACAACATCCACCTGCAACCGCTGGACATCGACAAGGCCGCCCGGGCCGCCCTCAAGGGCCACAAGCCGGCGGTGCTGTGGTTCACCGGTCTGTCCGGTGCCGGCAAGTCGACCATCGCCAACCTGGTCGAGAAAAAGCTGCACGCGCGCGGCTGCCACTCCTACCTGCTCGACGGCGACAACGTGCGCCACGGCCTGAACAAGGACCTGGGCTTCACCGACGTGGACCGGGTGGAGAACATCCGCCGCGTGGCCGAAGTGGCCAAGCTGATGGTCGACGCCGGACTGATCGTGCTGACCGCCTTCATCTCCCCGTTCCGCTCCGAGCGGGCGCTGGCACGCGGCCTGCTCGACGAGGGCGAGTTCTTCGAGATCCACATCGACACGCCGCTCGACGTGGCCGAGGGGCGCGACGTCAAGGGCCTGTACAAGAAGGCCCGGCGCGGCGAGCTGAAGAACTTCACCGGCATCGACTCGCCCTACGAGGCGCCGCTGTCGCCGGAGATCCACATCGACACCACCGCCCTGTCGGTGGAGGACGCCGCCGACCAGGTCGTGCGGGCGCTGATCGACCACGGCATCGTCGCCGGCTGAGCACCGGCCGGCGTCGCCCGTCAGGCCGGCCCGTCGCGCACCGCCACCAGGCCCTCGCCGTTGCTGAGTGTCAGCTTCGGCGGCAGCGGTGACTCGTCCGGCAACACCTGGCGCCAGCCGCTGCCGGCCTGGGGCATCATGTCGGCGACGTTCAGCGTCGCCGGCTCGCCTTCCAGGTTGAGCAGCAGCAGCACCTGGCGGGTGTTTTCCGGGTGGCGACGCAGCCCGGCCACCAGCACCGTGCCGTCAACCGGACGGCGGAAGTAGAAGCAGTCCTTGTCGCCCAGGTTCGCCGCCAGCCACGGGTTGTCCTGGCGGAAATGGCGCACCGCCAGCATGGCCGCGGTCTGCGCCGCGTCGAGATCCTCCTGGTGCAGGGCGACGTTGCAGTAGGCGTGCATGTCGTCCATCCAGGCACGGGCGATGACGCTCATCGCCGCCACATCCAGCGGCTTGGGGCCGGCCACCGACGGCGCCAGCGAGTCGAAGAACTGCGCCACCCGCGCCACGTCGTTCTGCGTGGCCAGCATCGAACGCGCCAGGTTCTGCATGAAGTACTCAAGGTCGGCGAAGGTCAGAAAGCCGAGCTCCTTCAGGCGGATGAAGAAATCCGGCCGCTGGTAACGCTGCTCGTCGATCTGCCACAGCATCGAGCGCCACTCCTCCTCCATCACCTTCACCGCGTAGCGGTCGTCGGTGTTGCGCAGGAAACCCCACGGCGCGCGGACGTTGGTGTTGATGAAATCCAGCGGCACGCCCGGCAGGAAGGCATGGAACAGCAGGTTGAAACCGATGTGGTCGTAGGCATTGAGCAGGATGTCCGGCAGGGTGTCCCCGAGACGGCGATTGATGGACACCGAGTGCGGATCGGTCTGCGCTCCGCGGCGACGGGTGTCGTGGTTCGCCACACCGGAAATCCACTTCTCGCCCAGAAACGCGCTCTCCTCCAGACGCCACCACTTGCTGATCCAGAACGCCGAGGCGAACGGCGTGTTGTGCGCGAAGGTCAGCGGCCCCCACTGGAAGGCACGCGGGTCCTGCTCGATCAGCGCCCGGTACGACGACGACAGCTGGTAGTCCTCGCGCGGCCACGGACGCCCATCCTCGAAGATGGTCCACGGCCGGTACTGCATGCCTGCGATGGCAATCGGCTGGTGCCCCATCGTCAGCAGGAACTCGTCGTCATGCACCAGGCAGCTGCCTTCCTCGTCCCAGTAGTTGAAGTCCTGGGCACCGTCCACACGCAGGCCGTCGGCACCGAACCCCATCTTGCGGGCCGCCATCTCCAGCAGGATGGCGCGCACCACCGGGTGGCGGTAATTGAGGTTCTGCCCGTACATGTTCGGACCGGCCACGAAATGCCGGTTCAGCAAG
>DQBD01000161.1:0-1533 GCA_003526065.1 Gammaproteobacteria bacterium
CGAACGCGATCGTCGTGCTGGCACCCGACGTGACGACCAGATACTCCGACGGCGAACTGGAGAAGTCCGCAGACGAGATACCCGCCCCCGCCAGCAGGTCGCTGATGTCGAGCACATCGCCACCCGAAGCCGGCGTAGCCACCGTGAAGTCGGTAATGGTGTCCACCCCCTGCCCAACGTCACCACGCTGGAACACGAAGCGGTCCGAAGTACTGTCGGGCCCGCCAAGACCGCCGGTGAGGGTATCGGACCCGGTCTGCCCATACAGCACATCGCTACCGGCGCCGCCAACCAAGATGTCGTCACCGGCGCCGCCGACCAGAAAGTCGTTGCCGGCGCCGCCCTGCAACGTGTCATTTCCGGCCAAGCCGGCCAGCGTGTTGGGGCCAGCATCACCGTCGAGCGTATCGTTGCCGTCTGCACCCACGATCGTGCCGGGATTGTCCGGCAGCAACGACAGTGCCAGCGAGCCGGCTGCCGAGTCACCGTCAGCATCGGTAGCGGTCAGGTCGTAGGCAAGGTTGATCGGCGCCAGATCATTGACGGTCTCGATCGTGAACAGCCCCAGGTCAAACCCATGGGCATTGGTCGCCGGCGCCTCAACCAGGACCGCCTGGAACGGCGACGTCGAGTGCACCTGATACACATCACCCTCTTGCAGGCCGTCGATCTGCACGGTGCCATCGACCAGGAAGGTGACCGTAATGTCGCCCTGCGTGCCGTTGACCGTGAACTCGCGCTGCACGGCACCTTCCCAGACGATCACCTTGGTAATCGTCGCCAGTGACTCGTTTGCGTCCGCAGCAATCGCCGCCAGCGTTCTCGGGAAGGTTTGATCGTTGGTGGTATCAACGATGGCCGCCACCTTGACGCTGATCTTGTTGTTCGGGTTCCCCTGAACCTGGGCGATATCCTGTTTGAAGGAAACCACGGACTGATGCGCCGTGTAGTTGAAGCCGCTGGTCGTCCCCGCCGGAGAAGTCAGGTTGGTCACAAAGTCGATGCGCACCGCCTCATTGGCATCCACCGACTGATTGCCCACACCAATCGAGTCGCTGTCCGTGTTGACCGTGCCACCACGCGCCGACAACAGGATGTCTACCAGCTGCGCATCACTGTTGGCGCCGATACCGCGGAATGCCGCGTTGCCAGCCGCAGCACTGGTCAGGTTGCTGACACTGAACTCTGTACCGTTGCTGATGGCGCCGTTGATGTCGACTGTATAGGTGTTTGCCACCGGGTCCAGCGTGATCGTGAACGCCACCGTCCCGCCGACGTTCGTCGGGCTGGTGGTGCCTGTCAGGGTGCCGGTGCCATCACCGAACAGGTAGATCTGCTCGCCGTTGAGCTTGAGGAAGTTACCGGCCAGGTCCGTTGCCATGGCGCCGTCGGCAACGTCGAAGACCACGCTCCCGGCGCCATCCGCGCCGAACGCCACGTTCAGGTCAAACGCCGTCGGGTCGATGTCTTTGTCGAGCACAGCCCCTGGGGCTGCGACGAAGGCCGTCGGCGTGTCGTCGTCCACCGTGATGA
>DQBD01000161.1:1725-14820 GCA_003526065.1 Gammaproteobacteria bacterium
GCTGCGCCGCCGTCGCCGTCGGCGTGTCGTCGTCCACCGTGATGACCAGGCCATTGGCACCGGCCGTCACACTGTCGCCGTCGGCGTCAGTCGCCACGATCAGGCCACTCAGGTTCAGCGTCAGGTCGTTCTCGTTATTGCCCAGCGCGTGGTCCAGCGGACCCACCAGGGTGAAGGTGTAGGCACCCGCCGAGGTCAGCTGGAAGGTAAAGATGGTGGCCGCGCCCGCCTTGGCGGTTACGGTGTCACCCGACACGCTGTAGCTGAGGTCCACACCACCCGACTTCAGGCCCAGCGCCGTCAGCTGCGCCACGGTGTTGCCCGCCAGCGCGTAGCTCAGCGGCGCGTCCGCACCCGCGTTGAACAGCGTCACCACGCTGCCCGACGCCACCGTCGCCTCGCCCGCCACGTCACCCGTGCCACCGGCAATGCCACCCGTCACACCGTCTTCGTCCACGGTGCCGGTCAGCTGCGCCGCCGTCGCCGTCGGGATGTCGTCCACCACAGTGACGCTGAAACTACCCTGAGCCTTCGAACCATCGGCGTCAGTGACCTCGAACGTCACTCCCGACAGCAGATCCGTGTTCTCGCCCGACCCCGCAGGATGTTTGACCGGCTGCTCCAGGGTGACCTTGTAGGTATAGGTCACGTTGCTACCGGCCACGCTCGCGCCGGTGACCTCCAGGGTGAGAACCGTAACGCCGCCAGCCGATCCGACCAGCTTGCCGCCAACCAGGGCGAACGTAACGCTCGTGCCGGCGAGGGTCTGAAGCTGCCCGTCCAGCGCGGCGGTATCCAGCAGGGCAAACGCCGCCACCGGATTGGCCGGCACGTCAGCACCGAAGTTCACCACCACGTTGCCCGTGTCAACGAGCGACTCGGTACTGTCGGTCTCGCCGGGACGCAGCGGCGTGCCATCCACGTTGGCAGACGGGAAGCCGTCCTCGTCTACCGTCAGATTCTCCGTCTCGCCAATCTGCGGAATCGAGTCCTCGGCGACAAGCAGCGTGACGGTAGCCGTCGACGGATCCCCATCACCGTCCTTGATGGTGTAGGTAAAGCTATCCGGGCCGGCGTACCCGCTATTGGGCGTGTAGCTGAACTTGCCGGTCGCCGCGTCATAACTGACGGTGCCGTTGCTCGCGGCGGTGAACGTCACCACCACAGCCGGATTGTTGTCGATATCAACGCCGTCGGCACCGAACGTGTCATTGGCGAACACATCGAAGGTGACAACTGTGTCCTCTGGCACGTTGATCGTGCCGTCGTCCACCGCCAGCGGCGTGTCGTCGACGATGTTGATGGTCACTGCGGAGTTGGCGCTGCTCCCGTCCTCGTCGGTCACCACGACATTGACCGACTCCAGGAAGCTGCCGTTCGAGGCTCCAGGCTGGCTGTCGTTGTCGACCGCCGTGTCCAGCGTGTAGCTGTACGACACGGTGCCGCCCTGGAACGTGCCGGCGTAACCGGTCAGCGTCAGTGTGCCGTGCGTGGTGTTGATCACCACCGGCGCGCTGCCCAGGTTCTGCAACTGCGCCAGGGTCAGCGACGTTCCGCCCACCGACACGGTGGCAATACCGTCCAGCGCCACGATGCTGAAGCCGCCGAGCTGGGTCAGCGCCGAACCGTTCGGGCTGCTGCCCGCCGGCAGGTCATTCTCGAATACCGTTTGGTCGCCATTCTGGCTGCCGATGCCGGTGATGGTCACCCCGTCATCAGCGCCAAAGATCGTGATGGTCAGCGTGCCGGTATCCGGGGTGTTCACGCCGTCAGTGATCGAGTACGTAAAGGTCTCGGTCAGCGTCTGGCCGGCCGACAGGCCCTGAATCACCGGGTTCGCGTTGTCGAGCTGGTAGACGTAGCTGCCATCGCCGTTCTTGACGATGCTGCCGTAGGCGGCCGCCTCTGCGCCCCAGGAAATGATGAGCGGGTTGTCATCCACGTCGGCCACGTCGGCGAAGCTCAGCGTCGGGCTTGGGTCCCCCGGGTGGGCGATGCTCAGGAGCACGTTGCCATTGGCCGTGACAACTCCGCCCTCGCCGGTGAAATTGTCCTCTTGCACCCAGTTCGTGTCGTCGTTGGCCTGCGGCGCCTGATCGTCGTCGATGATCGTCACCGTTGCCGTGTTATTGGTCAGGGTGGCGCCGATCGGATTGCTCAGGACGATCATGAAGGTCTCGTTACCCTCGACCAGGATGTCGGCCACGATGTTCTGGGTAACGGTGAATCCGATGAAACCGGGCGGAATGGTCACGGTGCCGCTCTGCGCACCGTCGAAGTAATCGTCCGGGAACGAGGCGGTACCCGGAACGATGGTGTAGGTGACCGTGACGGGCTTCGTCGACGGCTGGCTGAGTTTGATCAGGAAGGTCACTTCGTGGAAGGAGCCGTTCGACCCCTCGATCACACTGGCGCCCGAGACACCACCGCTGATCGGCGTGCCGCCGGGAATCAGCACGACCCCACCTTCGCCAGGCGTGCCACCGCCGATCTGCACATCCACCTCGACCGACACGGCAACATCCGGCTCTGGCTCGACCGGCAAAATCAGGTCGGTCGGGTTGTCGAACAGCAGCGTGCTCGCATCGGTAGGAATACCGGCGTCCGGGTTGACGCTCACGAAATCGTGATTGATGACCACGAACGAGTGCCCGCCCTCGCCGCTTTCACCGCCACCACCGGCCGCCGGGCCTGCCGCGGTCGCAGGCAGCAGCTGCGTCGGATCGCCGCCCGCCAGAATGGCGGCCTGGATGTCCTCCACGCTCGCCACCGCATCGGCGGCCTCGCCTTCGACGCCGTCTTCGCTGTAAACATCGGCGTCCAGTACCGCCTGGGAATTGCGCCCAAGGTCGAGCCAGCCACCATCATTGAACTGTATGGTGACGGCACCGGCATCGGCGGTACGGATGACCTCATCGGCGTAGACGGCATCCCCCACGGCCAACACGCGTTCGTCACCGTCGGCGTTGATCGCCACCACGTGCCCGACGACGACGGTGACGATACCGATTTGCTGTGCTGCCATGACCTACATCTCCCGAAAGGTGTGCGTTTTTGCCGGCATGACACTTCCACCACCGGCATGCTGGGGTCGATGATCGGCCGTACGGCGACGATCGGCTATTGGCTTTAGGTACAACCCGCCGTCCTGTGTGCAGTACTTCACACAGGACGGCACGCCGCCGCACACGATCCCAGCGCCGTCCGTACGCGGCACGGACGCGGACAGCGACAGAACCCGCGAAGCGGAAGGGGGGCGGCGGTCAGTTCGAGCTCTTGCTCAGTTGGGCGTCATCGCTGGCGAGTCCGGCGACCAGCAACGCCAACTGCAGACGCCCCGCAACGCCAAGCTTGCTGAATACCGACCCCAGATGGGCCTTGACCGTGCGCTCGGTGATATCGAGCCGCCGGGCGATGACCTTGTTGCTGGCGCCCTCGCCGATCAGCAGCGCAATCTGCCGTTCCCGCGGTGTCAGGCTGCCCAGATCCACGGCGGCGACGGCGGCTTTCGGCTCGACGGCGCGGCTGTTGGCGACCAGGCCGACCAGGCGATCGACGAGTTTGCGACCGACCCATACCTCCCCGCCCTGCACCGTCGCCAGTACCTTGCCCAGCAGTCGGGGGTCGATGTACGCATTGCAGTAGCCCCGCACGCCCGCACGCAACAGCTCGAAGCCCTCGTCCTCGCTCGGTGCGTGACTGAGCGCCACCACACGGCACTGCGAATGACGGCTGATGAGCCCGGCGACACCCGCCACGCCCCCCAGCCCGGGAAGCGCCACATCAAGCAACACCAGTTGCCCCGCCTGCCCGTCCAGGGTACGCGCCAGCTCCGCCTGGTCATGCACCGGCACGGCGTCGTCTGGCACACCACTGCCCCAGCGGCGCAGAACGTCCTGGTCACCACTGGCCAGCACGATCATGGCAACGCCTCGCTGCGACGCGCTCCGGCGCCGTTCGTCCGGATGCATCCGACACACACACCGCGCATCTCAGCGCTCCCTCAGCGCCCGCTCGCGCGCACGCTCGATGGGCCACAACAAGTATTTCAGCACGCTCTTGCGTCCAGTCAGTACGTCGACGGTAGCGGTCATTCCCGGAATTATCGGCAGCGACACGCCATCCTTGACGTAACCGCGATCCAGCGTGCGCACACGGATCAAATAGTAGCTGCGCTCCTCGCCGCGACCGTCTTCCTGCGTGATGGCATCCGCGCTGATGTGTTCCAGGGTCGCCTCGAGCGCGCCGTAGATGGTTGAGTCATAGGCGGTCAGCTTGACCATGGCACGCTGGCCCGGGTGCAGAAAGGCGATGTCGCGCGGCTGCACCTTGGCTTCGACCAGCAGCGTGTCCTCCAGCGGAACGATCTCGACCAAATCCATGCCCGGCTGCACCACCCCGCCGACGGTGGACACCTTCAGCCGCTTGACGGTGCCACGCATCGGAGAACGCACCGCCGTGCGCGTGACCCGGTCCAGGGCCGCCGTGTTGTTCTCGGCGGTGGCGGCCAGTTCGGCCTTGGCCTCGTTGAGCTGCGCCTGCGCCTCGGTTCGGAACTTGATGCGCGCGTCCTCGATCTTGGACTCGGCCTCGTCCAGTGCCGCCCGTGCGGCCGGCAGGCGCAGCCGCACGCCATCCAGATCACCGCGTATCTCGTTGACCTGCCGCTTCAAACGCAGCAACTCCACCTGCGAGATAACGCCTTCCGCCGCGAGCGGCTCGGTGCGCACCAGCTCTTCACGCAGCAGGGCATAGCTGCGCTCCAGCTGGCCGGAAAGCGAACGCATCTCGGCCACTTCCTGCCGGCGCTGGTCGCGCTGCTGTTCGAGGATCTGCACCGTCGAGGCGAGTTCCTGCTGACGCGTGTGATACAGCCGGCGGGCATCCTCGGCCAACTGCGGCGCGTCCTGCTTCACTTCGTCCGGCAGCTGCAGCGGCTTGCCCTCCGTCTCGGCGATCAGGCGGCTGACCTGCGCCAGCAGCGCCAGGTACTTGAGCCTGCCTTCCTGATACGAGGACGCGAAGCGGGTGTCGTCGATGCGCACCAGGATCTGGCCCTTGTCGACCACATCGCCCTCACGAACCAGGATTTCCTGCACGATGCCGCCTTCCAGGTTCTGCACGACCTGCACCTGACTGGACGGGATGATCTGTCCCTCGGCATGCGTGACCTCATCCACCTCGGCCAGGGCTGCCCACACCAGGCCCACCACCAGCAAGACCGCCACGGCCACCAGGATCAGGTGGCCGGCCGGATGGGCGGGGTCCACGTCCACCGCAACCGCGTCATCCATGAAGTCCAGATCCGCCCGTTCGAAACCGCGCTTGGGGGCGGCCTTGTCCGCCTGGCGATGCGACCCGCTCATGCCGGCCGCCCGGTCAGACGGCCGCCGCGCAACGCTTCGAGCACCTGATCCTTGGGCCCATCGGCAACGATGCGTCCACCGTCCATGACAATGATGCGGTTGACCAGCGACAGCAGCGAGGCGCGGTGTGTCACCAGCAGCAGGGTACGGCCTTCCAGCAACGGCGCCAGGCGGTTCTTGAACTGCTCCTCGGTGGAGTTGTCCATCGCATTGGTCGGCTCATCCATGATCAGCACCGGCGGCTCGAGCAGCAGGCCACGGGCGATGGCAACCGCCTGACGCTGACCGCCGGAAAGCCCCTCGCCGCGCTCGCCCACCGGCAATTCCAGCCCGGCCGGATGACGCGCCGCAAACGCCATGACGCCGGCCAACTCGGCGGCGCGCAGCACCGCCTCGTCGTTGGCATGCGGCGCCGCCAAGGCGATGTTGTCGCGCAAGCTGCCATAGAAGAGGGTTACATCCTGCGGCACGTAGCCGATGTTGCGACGCACGTCCGCCGGATCGATCTGACGCAGGTCGATGCCATCCAGCAACACCGCCCCCGCCGTCGGCTGATACAGGCCGAGAATGAGCTTCTCGAGCGTGCTCTTGCCCGACCCGATGCGACCGATGACCGCCACCCGCTCGCCGGGGTTGATGCGCAGCGACACATTGTCGAGGGCAGCGATCTGCTGTTCGGGGTAGGCGAAGCTGACGCCGCTGAACTCGATGGAACCCTGCAAAACCGGGCGGTGCATGAAGTTGCGATCGGGCGAACGCTCGACCGGCAGTTGCATGATCTGGTCCACCGACCGCAACGCCGCCACCGACTGATCGAAACGCACCAGCAGCGCCGCAACCTGTGCCAACGGACCCAGCGCCCGGCTGGCAAGCATCACGCAGGCAATCAAGCCACCGACGCTGAGTTCGCCCTTGATGATCAAGTGCACGCCGTACACCAGGATCCCCAGGGAACACAGCTGCACGGCGAGGCCGGCGGCGTTGATGGCGGACGCCGAGAGCATGCGCGAGCGCATGCCCAGCCGCGCCAGGGAGCCGACCAGCTGTTCCCAACGACGCTGGATGGGGCCAGACGCACCAATGCTGCGCACCGTCTCGTAACCGGTGAGGGTCTCGATCAGCGTGGCGTGCTTTTGCGATGCCTGGCGCATGGATTCCTGCACCAGCGCGCGCAGGCGCACCTGCGCCCGCCAGGCATACAGCACCACCAGCGGCATCAGCGCCAGCGGCACCAACACCAGGGGCCCTCCCAGCCACGCAATCACGGCCAGGAACAGGAGGGCGAACGGCACATCGATCAACGTGGTCAGCGTGGCGGAGGTAATGAACTCGCGGAATACCTCGAATTCCTGCAGCTGGTTGGCAAACGCCCCCACCGAACGCGGGCGGGCCTCCATGCGCAGCCCCATGACCCGCTCGAACAAGCGCGCCGACAGCGCGACGTCGAATTTCTTGCCGGCCACGTCCAGAAAGTACGCGCGCAGGGTGCGCATCAGCAGGTCGAACAGCGCCACCACACCGACGCCGATGGCCAACACCCACAGCGTTTCCACCGCGCGGTTCGGAACCACCCGGTTGTAGACGTTCATGGTGAACAGCGGCAACGCCAGCGCGAAGATGTTGACCAGAAATGCCGCCAGCAGCACCTCGCTGTAGATCGGCCACAGCTTGCGCAGCGTTCCCCAGAACCAGTGTCCTGACACCGGCGCCGCGTACTCGGCGCTGCGTTCGTCGAAGATCGGTGCCGGGCGTACCAGCAACGCGCTGCCCGCATACTCGGCTTCCAGACGCTCGCGCGGCCAAACGGCCTCACCCATGCCCGCGTCCGGGTCGACCACCCGCGCCGCGCCCTCTGCCTGCCATTCCAACAGCACCACCGCCCGACAATCGTGCAGCAGCACGACAACCGGCAGCACCGCCGGGCTGATCTGATCGAGCGCACGACGCACGACCCGAGCGCTCAGGGCGGCGCGCTCGGCCGCGCGCACGAACAGCGCCGGCGTCAGCGCCCCGTCCTGCAACGGCAACCCGGCCGTCAATGCCTGGTGTGACTTGGGGCGCTGGTAAAGGCGCGTCAGAAAGGTCAGACACTCGAGCAGCGGATCATCCGGCCGATGCAGATCGGCGTCAGCCAACGGCCATTGGGCCGCAGCCGACGCGGAAGCGTTTTCCATGAAAAACCCTTAAGGTTCGGGCGCAATGGGCCGTAGACAATACACCAGCCCAAACTTGGCACAAGGCCCAGATAACGGTGTCATCCCGCTTCTTCGACTGGCACCAGCGTGGCGACGGTATCGCTGCGTCGGCGCCCCCGGAACCGAACCGTGCCGTGTGACAGAAAGCCCTCATCGCCGCGCCCAGAATCCGCGTGTCGCGAGCGACGCGGCGTGGCGCGGCATTCGCGTTTGCTGTGCCTGCTGCTGACTATTCTATTGCTGCCGGCCAGCGCCGACTGGCCAGCGCTCGACGACGCCACCCTGCAGGCCGTCACCCAGCGTCACGGCGCGCTGGCAGCCGATCGCCTGCGCGCCTGGCAGGCCCTGATCGACGACTACCGCGACCAACCCCTGCACACCCAACTGCAGGCCACCAACGACTTCTTCAACCGGCTGGAATTCGTCGACGACATCGTGCACTGGCGGCGTGCCGACTACTGGGCAACGCCGGTGGAGTTCCTCACCAGTGGCGGTGGTGACTGCGAGGATTTCGCGATTGCGAAATATTTCACACTGCTGGAGATGGGCGTCCCCGAGTCGCGTCTGCAGATCACCTACGTCAAGGCACTTCGCCTGAGCCAGGCGCACATGGTGCTGGCCTACTACGCCAACCCGGCCGCGGATCCGCTGGTGCTGGACAACCTGGCAATCGACGTTTTGCCCGGTTCCGCCCGCAGCGACTTGGTCCCCGTGTACAGTTTCAACGGCTACGGCCTGTGGCTGTCCAAGGCCCGCGGCCGCAGCCAAAGGGTGGGCGGTGCCGAGCGACTGAGCCTGTGGCAGGACCTCAAAAGCCGCCTGGCACAGCAACGGGCCAGTGCCGGCCAAGCCTTCGCACAAACCATAGAGAAAAAACGATGACGCTGCTTCGGCAACTGATCATGGCCATCCTGGCAGTCCTGCTGCTGGTATTCGTCGGCAGCGTCACCATCAACGTGGTCAACACGCGCCAGTACCTGGACGCCCAGCTCCAATCGCACGCACAGGACGCCGCCACATCACTGGGCCTGTCGCTGTCTACCAGCGTCGCCGAAGACGACCGCGCCACCATGGAATCCATGGTCGACGCCATGTTCGACAGCGGCTACTACCGCACCATTGAACTGGTGAACACCGACGGCGCCGTGTTGTTGCAGCGCACCCAGCCGGTGCGTCTGGGCGAGGTGCCGGACTGGTTCGTGGGACTTCTGCCGCTGCGGACACCGGTCGGTGATGCGCTACTGATGTCCGGCTGGCGGCAGTTGGGCCAGGTCCGCGTGCGCAGCAACCCCGGCTACGCCTACCTGGAGCTGTGGCGCACCACGCGTGACTCGATCCAGCTGTTCGCGGCCGTCAGTGTTCTGGCCATGCTGCTGGCGGTGTTGGGCGTGCGCGTGCTGCTGCGCCCGCTGCGTGCCACCGAAACCCAGGCGATCGCCATCGCCGCGCGCGACTTCCCGGTTCAGGAGCGCCTGCCACGCACGCGCGAGCTGCGCCGTGTGGTGCAGGCCATGAACCACATGTCGCGCAAGGTGCAACAGATGCTGCACGAGCAGATCACGCTCAGCGAGGCCCTGCGCGCCCAGGCGTTCCGGGACCCGGTGACCGGCCTGGGCAACCGGGCATTGTTCGAGCACGACCTGCACCACCTGCTGACCGCCCCGGAGGAACACTTTCGCGGCACGCTGGCGCTGGTGCAGCTGCGCGACTTCAAGGCCTTCAACAATGCCCACGGCTACGCCGCCGGTGACGACCTGTTGCGCCAGGCGGCCGGCGCACTGCGTGAGGCCAGCGCCGACTTCGCGCCCCACACCCTGGCGCGCCTGGGCGGCGCCGACTTTGGGTTGCTTGTGGCGTGCGGCGAGGATGCCGAACTCGCCGAACTGGGCGCCACCCTGAGTCGCGCGCTGGCCGGCTTGCACGACCATGGCCTGCTGGCCGAGGCGGATGTCGGTCATGTCGGCCTGGCCGTGCATGCCGGCAACGACACGCCATCGGCCCTGCTCAGCCGTGCCGACGCGGCGCTGCGCGCGGCGCAGACCCAGGCCGGCAACGCCTGGCACGTGGCGGCGCCCGTGACCGGCACCACCCCGCGCCCCGCCAGTGCCTGGCGTGAGTTGCTCAACGAAAGCCTGCGCGACGGTGCCCTGGCCCTGTATGTCCAGCCGGTCATGCGTCTTGACGGCGAAGCGCCACTGCATCACGAGGTGCTGGTACGCCTGCACAGCGACGGGGAACTGCTGCCGGCCGGAGGGTTCATGCCCATGGCCGAACGGTTCGGTCTCGCCAGTGCTGTCGACCGTGCCGTGGTCGGCTCGGTACTGCAACGCCTGCCCGAACTGCCGGCCGACCGCCGTCTCGCGGTGAACCTGAGCCCCAGCTCACTCGCCGACACTCAATTCCGGCAGTGGCTGGACTCACAGTTGGCCGCACACCCGACCCTGGCGGGGCGACTCACGTTCGAAGTGCCCGAATACGGCGCGGCCCGACATCTGACGGCGCTGCGGGACCTCGCCGAGCGGCTGTCGCGCGCCGGCAGCGGCCTGGCGCTGGATCACTTCGGCCGCGGCTTCAACCCGTTCGATTATCTGGCGGGGCTGAAACTGCGTTACATCAAGGTCGACGGCCGCTACATCCGCGCCCTGCCACAGGACAGCGACAGCCGGTTTTTCGTCCATACCCTGCGCGAGGTCGCACACGGCCTGGAGTGCCTGATCATTGCCGAGACGGTCGAGGACGCCACGCAGCTGACCGCCGTCTGCGACCTGCGCATGGATGGCGCGCAGGGCTATCACCTGGCAACGCCGCAGCCGCTGTAGCCCGGCGGCGAACGTCACAGCACGTCGTCGTCGCCATCCACCAGCGGATTGAACGCCCCCAGACGGGCACGCAGCCGGCCACGCAGCAACAGCTTGCGTCGGGCACCTTCCGGCAGGTCGGTGAACATGATCACGCCGTTGTCAGCCAACAGCGCGACCAGGTCCTCCACCACGCGTGCCAGGTCGGCGTCGGTAACCGACAACGCCTCGGCCGCCGCCGCCTCACCGCCGTGACGCAGCAGGAACTCAAGCACATCCGGATGATCGCCCGGCAACGGCCCCTCGCTGCCGTCCTGCGGCTCGGCAAACACCGCCTCGATCAAGCCGTCAGTGGCGCGCCGCACATAGAACATCTGTCACACCCCGTGCCCGCAAGGGCGGTCATGATACCGATCGCCGCTCAGGCGCCACCCATGGCGTGCAGGATTTCCGGTTCGAACCCGAACTGGCGCAGGTCCGGCATGCGCTGCGGGTACAGCACACCGTCCAGGTGGTCGCACTCGTGCTGCACCACGCGTGCGTGAAAACCGGTGACCTCGCGCTCGATGCGCTGCCCACGCTCGTCGTACGCACTGTAGCGGACCGCCCGCGGCCGCGGCACCAGCCCGCGCAAGCCGGGCACGCTCAGACACCCTTCCCAGCCGGCCTCGGGCGTCGGGTCGAGCACCTCGATCACCGGATTGATCAGCACCGTGCGCGGCACCGCCTCGGCCTGCGGGTAGCGCGGATTGTGCGTCACGCCGAACACCACCACCCGCACCGAGACACCGATCTGCGGCGCCGCCAGGCCGGCGCCGCTGCAGGCCGCCATGGTGTCGAACAGGTCCTCGAGCAAGGTGGCAACCGCCGGATCGCGCGGATCGGCCACCGGCTGCGCCACACGCAGCAATAACGGATGCCCCATCCGCAGCACCTGCCTGACTGCCATAACGCCTCCGAGCCGTACAACCGGCACCAGCGTACCGCAGCGCGCCTGCCGCTACACTGCGCGGCCTTCCCGCTGCCCTGCCCACCATGACCGCGGTTACCGCCCGCCAACGCCTGAGCTCCAACGGCGCACTGTTCGCGCTGCTGGCGGCGTTCGGTTTCTCCATGAAGGCCATCCTGGTCAAGCTCGCCTACGCCTGGCAGCCGGTGGACGCCGTCACCCTGCTGGCACTGCGCATGCTGATGGCGTTGCCGTTTTTCCTCGCCCTGGCCTGGCAGGCACGTGACCGCGGCACCGCCACGCCGCTGCAGGCCAGCGACTGGCTGCGGCTGGCCTGGCTCGGTGTGACCGGCTACTACCTGGCCAGCATCCTCGATTTCTGGGGCCTGCAATACATCAACGCCGGCCTGGAACGGCTGATCCTGTTCCTGTACCCGACCCTGGTGGTGGTGCTCGGCGCCTGGCTCACACGCCGCCCGGTGGCACGGCGCGAACGCTGGGCGCTGGCGCTGTCCTACGGCGGCATCGCGCTCGCGTTCCTGAGCGACCTGCGCCTGGCCAGCGACCGTGGCGCGCTGATCCTGGGCAGCGCACTGGTGTTCGGCTCGGCGGTGTCCTACGCCCTGTACCTGCTGGCGAGCGGCAACACCATCGCCCGCCTCGGCAGCCGACGCACGGCCGCCTACGGCATGCTCATCTCGACCGCACTGGTGCTGGCGCAGTTCGCCGCCACCCAGCCGCTGGCCGCCCTGCGCCAGCCCTGGCCCATCTACGGCCTGGCACTGGCCATGGCGGTGTTCTCCACCGTGCTGCCGTCACTGCTGCTGGCCGAGGCCATCAAGCGCATCGGCGCCGGCCGGGTGGCGATGATCGGCTCGGCCGGGCCGATCATCACCATCTATCTTGGCGTGGTGCTGCTCGGCGAACCGGCCACCGCCGTGCAGCTGCTTGGCGCCGCCCTGGTGCTCACCGGCGTACTGCTGGTGACACTGCCAAGCCGCCGGACACCTGCCGGCTGAACCCACCCGCCGCAGCGCCGCCCGGCGCCTGCCCGCATAATGCCCGCCCCGCCAACAGCACCCGTGCCGATGAAACGCCGCCACCGCCGTGCCCCCAAGCCGGCCACCGAACCGTTACCGCAACCCGTACTGATCGAACGCATGGCCGACGGCGGCCAGGGCGTCACCCACCTCGACGGCAAGCTGTGCTTTGTCGCCGGCGCGCTGACCGGCGAACGCGTCGAAGCCGCCTGGCTGAACCGCCACGCCAGCTACGACGAGGCGATCACCACCGCCGTGCTGCACGCATCGACGGAGCGGGTGACGCCCCCGTGCGCCGCCTATGAGCGCTGCGGCGGCTGCGTGCTGCAACACCAGGCACCCGACGCCCAGGCGCGGGACAAGCAGGCGCAGCTGGCAGAGAAGCTCGAACGCCTGGGCAACGTGGCACCCGATGCCTGGCTGGCGCCGGTGCGCGGCCCGGCCTGGCACTACCGGCGCCGGGCCCGCCTGGGCGTGCGCCACGTACCCAAGAAGGGCGGCGTGCTGGTCGGTTTCCGCGAACGGCGCTCGTCCTTCCTGACCGACATGACCGCCTGCCCGGTGCTCGACGCACGCCTGTCGGACCTGATCGCACCGCTGCGCACCCTGATCGGCAGTCTGTCCATCGCCGCCCAGGTGCCGCAGCTGGAAGTGACCGCCACCGACGACGACGTGCTGCTGGTCATGCGCCACCTGGCGCCGCTGAGCGACGCCGACCGTGCCGCGCTGACCGCCTTCGCCGCCGAG
>DQBD01000092.1 GCA_003526065.1 Gammaproteobacteria bacterium
ACCAGCTCGGCCGCCATGCCGTCGTTGGGGCCGCCCAGGGTGGAGCCGCGGGCCGCCGGCGTGGGTTCGCCGCCGAGCCATTTCTGGGCAAAGATGGCCGTCACCCGATCGCCTTCCTTGAAGCGCCGCACGCCGGCACCGACCGCCACCACCTCGCCGGCGCCGTCGGACAGCGGCACCAACGGCAACTTCTGGCGCGGGTTGTACTTGCCCCGTACGGTCATCAGGTCGCGGTAATTCAGTGATACGGCGCGCACGCGCACCAGCACCTGGCCGGGGCCGGGCTGCGGATCGGCGCGCTCGACAACGGCCAGCTGTTCGACGCCAAATTCCCGAATCTCGATCGCCTTCATCAGCGCATGCTCCTGTTGGCAGTTTGGTGTTGCGTTTGGACGCGCCGACCGGCGCTGGGCCGATCGATTATAGCGATCGGCCCCGGTAGGCTTTTCGTGGTCGGCGCCTGTGCCATCATTGGCGCGCTGCAGGGCGGCACATGGCGGTCCTGTGGCGTGTGCCTGGGCATTTCCGTGGGGTAAGCAATGAATCGACGTTTTGTGCGCCTGGTCGCATGCGTGCTGTGCCTGTCGCTATGGTGGCCGGCAGTGGGCACGGCCGGTCAGGCCGAGGAGGACAGGCTGCGGTCGGCCGCGGACGTACTGCACCAGCTCGCCGAGATCCCGGAGAACGCCGTCCCGCCGAGTTTGTTGGCCGACGCCTACGGCATTGCGGTCATCCCGGGTGTCATCAAGGCCGGCTTCGTGGTCGGCGGCCGTTGGGGCAAGGGCGTGGTGGCGGTGCGGCAGAATGGCGCCTGGAGCAACCCGGCGTTCATCACGCTGGCCGGCGGCAGCGTCGGCTGGCAGATCGGTGCCCAGTCCACCGACATCATCCTGGTCTTCAAGACCCGCCGCGGGGTGGAGAACCTGGCCAGTGGCAAGGTCACCCTGGGCGGCGATGCGGCCATCGCCGCGGGTCCGGTCGGCCGGCAGGCATCGGCCGCCACCGACGCGCAGCTCAAGGCGGAGATCTATTCCTACTCGCGCAGCCGCGGCCTGTTTGCCGGCATGGCGCTGGAAGGCGCCGTGCTGCAGCCGGACGATGGCGCCAACGCCGCGGCCTACGGCGGTAACGTGTCGTCGTGGGACGTGTTCGAGAATCGCGTGTTCACGACGCCGCCGCTGGCGCAGCAGTTCAAGCAGGCGTTGGCACAGTACGCACCGCCGCCACGGCGCTGATTCGCCGGTGCCGACGCAGGCCAGCCTGAGCGTCGACACCACCGGCCGCGTTCTCCATGCCCGCGGCGCGTGGACCGTGTGTGGCCTTGATGCGGTACAGGCGCACTGGCAGCGCTGGCAGCATGCCGGCAACTGGACACTCGATGTCAGTGGCATCGACGGCCTCGACACCGCGGGCGCCTGGGCGTTGCAGCGGCTCATCGACGCCGCCGCGGCGCGCCAGGCCCGTTTGCAGCTGACGGGCCTGTCGGCGCCGCACGCACAACTGCTGGAGTTGGTGCGCGCCCGTGCGCCACAGGCCGGTGCCGCGTTGCCGCGTCAGGCCGGTTGGCTGGAAGGGCTCGGTCGCATCGCGGCGGCCAAGTTCGGCGATGTGCTGGCGTTTCTGGATTTCGTCGGTCAGCTGGCGCTCGAAGGGCGCCGCCGCCTGCGCTGGGCGCGTCTGGTGCAGGAAATCGATGCCGCCGGCGTGCGGGCGCTGCCCATCCTCGGCCTGCTGGCGTTCCTGATGGGCGTGGTGGTGACCTATCAGGCCGGCGAGCCGCTGAAGACCTTCGGTGCCAACGTGCTGGTGGTGAACCTGGTGGGCGTCACCATGCTGCGCGAGATGGGGCCGCTGCTGGCGGCCATCATCGTCGCCGGGCGCACCGGGTCGGCCTACACCGCCGAGATCGGCACCATGCGCATCACCGAGGAACTGGACGCGCTGCGCAGCCTCGGCATCACGCCGCTGGAGATGCTGGTCATCCCCAAGCTGCTGGGCCTGTTGATCGCGCTGCCGCTGCTGACGCTGTATGCCTCGGCGCTGGGCATATTCGGCGGCATGGTGGTGGCCGACGGCCTGTACAACGTCGGCTATGCCGACTTCCTGCGTCGCCTGCCGGACACGTTCGCGCCCAGCACCTTCTGGGTTGGGCTGATCAAGGCGCCGGTGTTCGCGCTCATCGTCGCCGCCGTGGCCTGCCATCGCGGCTTTCAGGTGACCCACAGCGCCGAGAGCATCGGCCGCGAGACCACGGTCAGCGTGGTGCAGAGCATCTTCCTGGTGATCATCGCCGACGCCGTGTTCTCGGTGCTGTTCCAGGTGCTTGGCCTGTGAGCGAGGCGCCGGCCATCGAGGCCCGTGCCCTGGCCACCCTGGCCGGCCCGCGGGTACTGCACGAGGACATCGACCTGACCGTGCGGCGTGGCGAGGTGCTGGCCCTGGTCGGCGGCAGCGGGTCGGGCAAGACCGTGCTGCTGCGCACGCTGAGCCTGCTGCAGGCGCCGGCACAGGGCGGGCTGACGGTGCTGGGCGAGGACGCCACCGGCATCGACGGCCCGGCGCTGCGGGCGCTGCGCCGGCGCATCGGCATCCTGTTTCAGCACGGCGCGCTGTTCACCGGGTTGTCGGTGCTCGACAATGTGTGCCTGCCGCTGGCCGAGTACACCGGCCTGTCGGCGGCCAGTCGGCGCGACCTGGCCATGTTGCGCCTGGGTCTGGCCGGGCTGCCGCCGGACGCCGCCGGCAAGTTTCCGGGCGAACTGAGCGGCGGCATGATCAAGCGCGCGGCGCTGGCCCGGGCGCTGGCGCTGGACCCCGAACTGCTGTTCCTGGACGAACCGTCGGCCGGTCTCGATCCGGTGACGGCCGCCGGGCTGGACGAACTCCTGGGCGACCTGCGGGAACTGCTGGGACTGACCGTGGTGATGGTGACGCACGATCTCGATTCCATCGCCCGGGTCAGCGACCGGGTCGCCTACCTTGGCCGGGGTGCCTTGCTGGCGGTGGCGCCGGTGGCGGAGCTGGCGGCGTCCGAGGAGCCGGAGATCCGCGCCTACTTCGCCGCTGCCCCACGCGATTTCGGAGGTGCTGCATGCAGGCGCGGGTAGGTTACACGGCGGTCGGCGCCTTCGTGCTGCTGCTCGGCGCGGCGCTGATCGGCCTTGGGTTGTGGCTGGGCTCCGGCCGCGAGCGCGGCGAATTCCGCAGCTATTACGCCTACACCGAGGAGTCGGTGGCGGCGCTGAGCCCGTCGTCGGCGGTTACCTACCGGGGGGTCGATGTCGGCCACGTGGCGGGCATCGAACTCGACCCGGACGACCCCACGCGTGTGCGCCTGACCTTCAGCATCCGCGCCGATGCCCCGGTCAAGACCGACACCGTCGCCACCCTCGCCATGCAGGGGCTGACCGGCCTGGGCTCGGTCGAGCTGACCGGCGGCAGCCGCGCCGCGCCGCTGCTGCGCGAAACGCCGGGCAGCCGCTACCCGGTGATCCAGATGCAGCCGTCGCTGATGAACCGGCTCGACACGGCGCTGCGCCTGGCCATGCGCACGCTCGAACAGGTCAGCCAGCGGATGCTGGTGCTGCTGAACGAGGACAACACGCAGGCGATCGGCGCCATCCTTGCCAATGCCGAAACGATCAGTGGCACGCTGGCCGGGCAAAGCGCGCGCCTGGAGCGGACCCTGGCCGACATCGAGCGCATG
>DQBD01000217.1:0-289 GCA_003526065.1 Gammaproteobacteria bacterium
CCCTGCACCAGCTGGCGCGCCATCGTCTCCTGCAACGGCTCCCACAGCATCACCGCCAGCAGGAACGACGGGGTGACCGGCAGGCCGGCCGCCACGCGCTGATCGGTATTGGCCAGGGCCGCACGAATCAAGCGCTCACGCTCCGGCGCCAAGGCACCGGATTCCAGCGGGAACAGATAGTCGAGCAACCGGTAATGACTGAGCAGCTCGTAGCTGCGCACACCGTGCCCGGACAACAGCAACTTGACCGCCTCGTCGAACAAGCGCGCCTGCGGCACGGTCTCGAGCA
>DQBD01000217.1:604-15587 GCA_003526065.1 Gammaproteobacteria bacterium
CGCAGCATGCGCACCGGATCCTCTCGGTAGCGCGCTTCCGGCTCACCGATGGTGCGCAGCCGCCGCGCGGCGATGTCCTCCAGCGCGCCGACGTGGTCGATGAGCGAGAAATCCTCGATGCGGTAGTACAAGGCGTTGACGGTGAAGTCGCGGCGGATCACGTCCTCCTCGCGCGTGCCGTAGACGTTGTCGCGCAGGATGCGATCGCCGTCCAGGCGCGCATCGGCGTCATCCTCGGCCTTGTCGTGGGAGGCGCGGTAGGTGGCCACCTCGATGATTTCCGGCCCGTAGTGCACGTGCGCCAGACGAAAGCGCCGGCCGATCAGTCGACTGTTGCGGAAGGTGGCCCGCACCTGCTCGGGCAGTGCGCTGGTGGCAACGTCGAAGTCCTTGGGGGTAACCCCAAGCAATAGATCGCGCACGCCCCCGCCGACAAGGCAGGCCTCGAAGCCGGCCTTGTGCAAGCCGTACAGAACGTTCAGCGCGTTCTTGCTGATCTGGGCGCGGGAAATGGAGTGATCGCTGCGGGGCAGGATACGCGGGTGACCGAGTAAGGGTTCCGGCATAGGTCTCGTGGTGACGGTGTACGCAGGGGCGGGAAATCTGCCCCGACTGTCGCAATAGGCCGTGTGCTGGGCTATAGTATCAGCTTGCCTTCGCAAGCCGCCGGCTCCCTTCGTCTAGTGGCCCAGGACGTCGCCCTCTCACGGCGAAAACAGGGGTTCGAGTCCCCTAGGGAGCGCCACACACACCGGCGCTGCAAGACGCCGGCATGCAGCCGCATGCCGGCCGGGCATGTCTTCCAAGATTGGGATCACTCCCGCCCCGCTCAAGAGGTGACCGCGTGGTCGACCCGGTACTCGCCGGCAGCGAACCGGCCATCCGTGTGCTGGCGATGCCCGCCGACACCAACCCCACCGGCGACATCTTCGGTGGCTGGATCATGGCGCAGATCGACCTGGCCGGCGGCATTGTCGCCAGCCGCCGCGCGCGCGGCCGGGTGGTCACCGTGGCCATGAACGCCTTCGAGTTTCACGAGCCCGTGTTCGTCGGCGACCTGGTCAGCTGCTACGGCCGGGTGGTGCGTGTCGGCCGCACCTCGCTGACCCTGCACCTGGAAGCCATCGCCGAGCGTGCCTCCGACCCTGGCCTGCTGGTCAAGGTAACCGAGGCCACCGCCACCTTTGTCGCCGTCGACGACCAACGCCGGCCACGGCCCGTGCCGCCGGAAGCGATCAGTCCAGCCTGAAAAACCGCCGCGCATTGTCGCCGAGCAGCTTGTTCTTCTCCTCCAGCGTCAACTCCGGCTGCGCGTAGGCCGCCTCGATTTCCTTGCGCACGGCGCGAAAGTCCACTTCGTGCGGGTAGTCGGTGGAAAAGGCGAATGCATCCGCCCCAACGCGCTTGATCAGATACGGCAGCGTGGCCTCCCCCGGCTCGCAGCCAATCAGTACCTGCCCACTGCCCAGATAGTGCTCGAAGGTGCGGTACGCGCCCATCATGCCCAGTTCCGCGTTGCGCGCCATCCGATCCAGCAGCACCGTGGTCCAGCCACAGCCGCCCTCGGCGAACGCCACGCGCAGGGCCGGATAGCGCTCGAACACGCCGTTGTGGATCATCGAAACGGCCGCAATCATCAACCCCATCGGGTGATGGATGACATGCGAGGACAGGATCGAATTGACCGACGCCAGCCCCAGGCCCACGTTCGATCCGCCGTGCACGCCCAGCACACACCCCAGGTTGGCGGCCTCCTCGTAGATCGGCCAGTAGTACTCATGCCCGAGATCCAGCGGCAGGCCGGTGGACGGCAACATGGCACCCGGCAGGTCCAGCTCCTTAACCGCCCGGCGCAGCTCCTGCACCGCCGCCGAAGGCCTTTGCATTGGAATCAGCGCCATCGGCAGCAGCTTGGCGCTGACACGCCGGTAGCGGTCGGCCACATAGTCGTTGTACGCCTGGCATACGGCGACCGCGTATGCCTCCTCGCGAAGCTGACCGACCGTCAACCCTTCGCTGGTGTACATCACCGAGTAATCGACGTTGGCGTTGGCCAGAAACTCGAGCCAGTCCTCGGCCGACCCCTTGCGGTGCGTGCTCGCCAGCTGCTGGTCGCCCATCACGCCGTGTTCGGCCTTGAACACCTCGGGATTCGGCCAGTGCACGCCATCGAGCGTTGGAAACGGGGTGCGAAAAAAGGTCTGCGGATTCAGGCAAAGTTCGCGCACTGACGGATGCGCGTACTCGGCCATTTCGGCCAGTGATTCCATGATGTGGCCATCGGCATCGACAGCCGGACGCAGGGCAGCGGCATCCATGGTCTCTCCTCCATCACCCGCATCGGTTTATTGAACGATCGTTATTTTCTGTGACGTTAGCGCGCGGCACCCACCTTGGCAAGCACCTTGGAAGCGCTCACATCCGCGCGTGGACCGGCCTCCTTTGCCAACCCGATCGCCGCCCGCGGTGGCCGGTCGGCGCCAAGAACGCGCCTGACGATGCACCGCGCCGGCTCTCGCCCGACGCCGCAAACCCCGCTCGCCACGCCCCCAGCGCCTGCCCACCGGACTCACGGAGAGCCGGCACCGGGCACATCCACCTCCAGCACTTCCACGCGAGCCGTGGAGTCGCCACCGGCCAGGCGTTCCACGTCGGTATCCGCCGTCACCATGAACAGCGTGCGGCCATCCACACCCCCAAGGTTGCAGGCCACCGCCCGCCGATTGTTCAGGGACACACGGTCGGTGATCCGCCCGCCGGACTCCACGCGCAGGAACGCATCGCCAACGAAGGCGCTTGCCCACACCGCCCCGGCCGCATCCAGACAGATACCGTCCGGCGCGCACTCACCCAGATCGGCGAACACACGCCGGTTGCGCAGCGTGTGGCCATCGATGTCGAACGCGGTCAGGCGATGCGCGAAGGTCTCGGCCACGATCAGCGTGGCGCCATCGGGCGTCACCGCCATGCCATTGGGAAAGTTCAGGTCGTGCGCGACCGCCCTGACCCGACCGTGGACGTCGACATGATGCAGGGCGGTCAGGCAACCGGCGGCATTACCGAAAAGGTCGAATCCGAAGTTGCCGACGAACACCCCACCGTCCGGCGCCCTCACCATGTCGTTGACGTCACCGGCGACGTGGCCCGACAGGTCGGCAAACGGCTCCGTTCGGCCATCCGGCCAGCGTCGCAGCAGGCGACGATCGCGCATCGACACCACGAGCAGGCTGCCATCGGCCAGGAACGCGAGCCCCGACGGCCGGCCGGCCGGCAACTCGACCACGGTCTGCGCCTGCCCCATGGCCGGCACGCGAAGCACGCGGCCACCGAACATGTCGGACAGCCACAGGGCCCCATCGTGCCAACGCGGACACTCCCCGAACACCAGACCCGACAGATAAATCTCGGTCACCGGTTCCCGCATCGCGCTCCCCCCCTCGTTGCCGGCGCGGCGCTCATGTCGCCGCCGTGCACCGGTATCATTGCACCGTTTTTCGTCCCCGGCTGGCGTCCGGTCCGGGGTGTTGCCAGTCCACCCGGCTCATTTCGGTTGAATCCAGTTCTACTGTCCGCGCAGCGACTGTCGTTCGCCGCGCTGGTCGCGCTCATCCGCGCCATGCCCAATCCGCGGGCACTGCGTTACCTGTGCCTGCTGATGGCCGCGTCGATGCGTCCGTTCGGCGCGTCGTGGCGACGCCTGGTGCAACGCAACCTGCGCCTGGTGTATGGCGACACGCTGCCAGCCCCCCAACAGCGCGCCATCGCCCGCGGGGTGTTCGAGCACTCCGCGCGCGGCTTCGCCGAATTGTTCTGGCTACCCCAGGAACACGGCATGACCGTGGCGGACTGGTGCGACGTGGAGGGGCTCGAACACATCGACGCCGCCCTGGCCGCCGGCAAGGGAGTGCTGCTGGCCACCGCACACATCGGCGGCTGGACCCTGCTGCCGCGCTACCTCCAGGAACGCGGGCAAAACACCGGTTCGCTGCTGCGCCTGCCCAGCAACCCCGTGGCCAGCGCCGGCGAGGCGCAGGCGTGCGAGCGCATGGGCCTCACCTTCTACAACACGCCCCTGAGCCGCGAACACGCACACGCCTGCCTGAGACTGTTGCGCAACAACGGCGTGCTGTTCATCGTCGCCGACCGTCGCTCGGCCGACGTGAAGGTCGATTTCCTGGGCCAGCCGGCCTGGTGCGCCACCGGCACCGCATCGCTGCATCTGCGCACCGGCGCCGCCATCGTCCCGGCGTACGCCCGCCGCGAGGGCGACCGCCACCGCTTGGTGTTCGAGCCAGCGCTGCAGGTCGCGGCCAGCGGCGATCGCAAGGCCGACGAGCGCGCCATCACCGCCGAGTTGCACCGCATCTTTGGAACCTGGGTGCGGCGCCATCCCGAGCAATGGATGTGGAACCATAACCGCTGGCGCCCACGCCGCAGTGAGATGAGGGAGCACGGGAATGAACATCGCCAATGAATTGATCGACGCCGCCCGGCGTTGGCCGGACACCACGGCACTCCTTTTCGACAACCAGCGCATCAGCTTCGACTCGGTGGCGCGACAGGCCGGTCAGTGGCAGGCGAGCCTGCGGCGGCGTGGCGTACAGGCGGGCGACCGCATCGCCATGCTGCTGCCCAACGGCCCCGAGTTTGCCTTCGGCTATTACGCAACCGTGGCGCTGGGTGCCGTGTTCGTGCCGCTGGATCCGGCGCTCAAGGCGGACGAGCTGGCCGGCATCCTCGACGACCTGCAACCCCGCCTGCTGGTCGCGGCCGACCGCCTTCGGGGCGTGGTGCACGACGCCCTCGCACTGAAGCAACACTCGCTGGACGTGCATACCCCCGACGAGATCGCCGGCGACACGCCGGCACCGTTCGAACCGGTCCCGGTGCAGGCGGACAGCGCCACG
Organism: Gammaproteobacteria bacterium; assembly: GCA_003526065.1. The sequence goes on from DQBD01000217.1 coordinate 5,512, forward strand.
GCCGTGATCCTCTACACCTCCGGCACGGTCGGCGGCCCCAAGGGCGTGATGCTCAGCCACGACGCGCTGACACCGTCCATGCACGCCATGATCGACGTGCTGGCTTGCCGGCCCGGTGACGTGTACGGCTTTGCGGTGCCGATGTCGCACATTTCGGGCCCCATGCTGCTGGGCATCGCCATGCGCAGCGGCATGACGCTGCTGCTGTTCGAACGGTTCGCACCCGGACGCTTCCTGGACGACGCCGAGCGTCACGGCATGACCTTGTCGCACATGGTGCCGCCCATGGCGCACGCCCTGCTGCACAACCGCGGCGCGCACCGCCTGACGACATTCCGCGCACTGGTGACCTTCGGCATGACCGCCTCGCCGGAGATGCTGCATCAATTCCATGCCCGCTGGCCGCATATCGGCCTGTCATCCGGCTACGGACTGACCGAGACCGGCCCGCTGGTGACCCTGGGGCCGGCGACCTTCCCTGACGACAAGTTCGGCGCGGTCGGCAAGCAGCTCGACTACGCAGGCATCCGCCTGGTCGAGGACGACGGCAGCGACGCGCCGACCGGTGGCAGCGGCGAGGTGTGGCTGTCCGGCCCGACCCTGATGCAGGGCTACTGGCGGCGCCCGGAACTGACCGCCGAAATGATGCCCGACGGCTGGTTTCGTACCGGCGATATCGGCATGTTCGACGCCGAGGGCTACCTGTGGATTCAGGGCCGCAAGAAGGACGTCATCAACGTCGCCGGCCTCAAGGTCTACGCCCCGGAAGTCGAGGACGCCATCTACAAGCATCCGGCCGTGGCAGAGGTGGCGGTACTGGGCGTCACCGGCGGCCTCAAGGGCGAAGCCGTGAAGGCGGTGGTGGTGCCCAAGGAAGACACCGCGCTGGCCGCCAGCGACATCGTCGAGCACTGCCGCAGCCTGCTGGCCGAGTACAAGGTGCCGCGCCTGGTGGACATACGTGCCGAGTCACTGCCGCGCTCGCGCACCGGCAAGATCAACAAGGAAGCGTTGCGCAAGGCCTGATCTGACGCTGGGCGGTGCCGGACGCGGCATCGCCCAGCCACCCGTGCCGCCCCCCGAGAACGGCCCCGCGCCGGGCACGGCACCGGCGTGTGGATCGGCCAGCCGACATCCCGTGGCGGGCCTTCGGCTCAATGCTTCGGCTCAATGCCGCACGGTCAGATGCATCGCCACATGCGCGATGCCCGCTTCGAGAAACGCGTCACCTTCGGCGATGAAGCCGGCCGCCTCGTAGAACCCGCGGGCCCGCACCTGGGCATGCAGGTGCAACTGCGCCATACCCAGGCGCTGTCCCAGCTGCACCGCCGCCTCCAGCAAGCGACGGCCGACCCCCTGCCCGCGCGCACCGCGCAGCACCGCCATCCGCCCGATGTGGGCGTCCGGCAAGAGCCGCGCGCAGCCGACCGGTAATCCGGCGGCATCGCGCGCCAGCAGGTGCCACGCGCCCGCATCGCGGCCGTCCACCTCCACCGCCTCCGGCACCCCCTGCTCGTCGATGAACACAGCGCGACGGACGGCCAGCAGTTCGGCGGCGTGCTGCATCCAGCGCACCTGGGAGACGGTGTAGGGCGGCATAGGGCAGGCAAGACGGGTTGTTAAACTGGCGCCATTCAAGCACGAAGCGGACCCGCCCTCCCAATGACTCTCAAGCTCAGCGTTACCGACCAATCCCCCATTCACGACGGCGGCCCGCCGTCGCGCGGCCCGCGCGACAGCCTGCGCCTGGCCCAGGCCTGCGAACGCTTCGGCTACCACCGTTACTGGCTGGCGGAGCACCACAACACGCCCGGTTACGCCGGCCCGTGTCCGGAAATCCTGATCGGCCACATCGCCGCCCACACCCGTCGCATCCGTGTCGGCAGCGGCGGCGTGATGCTGCCGCACTACCCGCCGTACAAGGTGGCGGAAACCTTCCGCATGCTCGAAGTGCTGTACCCGGGGCGCATCGATCTCGGCCTGGGCCGCGCGCCCGGTGGCGACGGCATGGCCACCGCCGCCCTGGCCTACCCGCGCCAGCCGATCAGTTCGGACATGTACCCGCGCCAGGTGTTCGACCTGATGGGCTATCTGAACAACGACCTGCCGCCGCAGCACCCGTTTCACGGCATCCGTCTGGTTCCCGACGACGGCGGCGTGCCGCAAGTCTGGATGCTCGGCTCCAGCGGCGGCAGCGCCGAGGTGGCCGGCCAGCTCGGCAGCGGCTTCGTACTGGCGCTGTTCATCGGCACCCATGCCCGCTCGCCGGCCATCGTGGAGGCCTATCGCCGGGCCTTCCAGCCGTCGAAGAACGTGCCGCAGCCGCGCGTCATGATCGCCGTCGCCGCGGTATGCGCGCCGACCCGCGAGGAAGCCATGCGCATCGCCAGCACGCGCAGCATGTGGATTCATCAGGCCCTGGCGCGCGGGCGCATCATCGACCTGCCGACCCCGGACGAGGCCGAGCGCCTGGCCGCCGCCATGAGCCCCGGCGAACGGGCGCAGTACGAGCAGGTGCTCGAACACTCGGTGATCGGCACGCCGGACGACTGCCGCCAGCAGATCGAGGCCCTGGCCGCCGAGTACGACACCGACGAGGTCAGCGTGGTCACGGTGACCTACCACTACGCCGACCGCGAGCGGTCCTATGAACTCCTGGCCAAGGCGTTCGGTCTGACCGACCAGTAAGCCATCACCGGAGACCCCGCCCACCGCCCATGCCCGAGCCGACCGAGTTCATCGTCAAGGACTGCGCCCTGGTCACCCTGGCCACCGGGGTGCGCGCGCAAAGCCTGACGGCGCTGCGCGAGGGACTGCTGGGCGTACCGGCGGACAGTGTCTATCACCACTTCTGGGGTGGCCTGCTCGGCACGCGTTTCGACGATCCCGAGTTCAACAACGACTTCGCCGCCTGGGTGCGCCACGCCCTGCACGACCTGCCCCTGGCCGAGCGCCTGGCGGTGATCGACCCGGCCCAGTTCGTCGACGCCGAGGCCCTGCGCCAGGAGGTGCTGGAAGTGGTCGAGCAGCGGCTGGACGAACTGGACACGCCACTGTGGGCACCGCGCGATCGCCAGTTCAGCTTCGTGCGCGGGCAGGTCGTGGTGTTCGACACCGGGCGTCGCCTGAGCGAGGCGCACGAGCTGGTGCAGGTGTTGCCGCAGCTGTCGCCGGGCAGCGTGTTCTACCACGTCATCGACGCGCGCAGCCGGGCGCCGCAGAGCTGCGACGACTTCAGCTCCTGGCTGCGGGAGCTGCCCGACAGCCACGACACCCTGCTCGCGCGCCTGGCCGACATCGACCCCTACTTCGTCACCCTGGCCGAGCTGCGCCAGCAATACATCGACGTGATCACGTCGCACTTCGGCGGTGCATCGTCATGAGTGCCCTGCTCGACAGCTATGCCGACGTCGCCGGCGCCGACGTGGTACAGCACCTGCGCCAGCTGGCGGCGCCGCTGCGCGGGCTGAAGATCGTCAACATCAACTCCACCCGTGCCGGCGGCGGAGTGGCGGAGATCCTGCACAAGCTGGTGCCGCTGATGCAGGCGCTGGAACTGGACGTGCGCTGGGAGGTGATCACCGGCGGCGGTGCCTTCTACCAGTGCACCAAGGCCATGCACAACGCCCTGCAGGGCCAGCCGGCGCCGTTGTCCGAGGCCCTGCTGCGCGCCTACGAACAGACCAACGCCGACAATGCCGAAACGCTGGCGCCGGTGCTGCGCGACGCCGACGTGGTGTTCATCCACGACCCGCAGCCGGCGGCGCTGCTGCGGTACCTGGGCGAGCGCAAGGGCAAGTGGATCTGGCGCTGCCACATCGATGCCAGTCATCCGCAACGCAGCGTGTGGCGCTACCTGCGCGAGTTCATCGCCGATTACGACGCCAGCGTGTTCTCGCTGGCCGACTTCGCCCGCCCGCTGCCGCATCCGGTGTACCTGGTGCCGCCCAGCATCGACCCGCTGAGCGAGAAAAACCGCGACCTGCCGGCCTGGCAGGTGACCGAGGCCTGCCAGCGGCACCAGGTCGACTCCGAACGGCCGCTGATGCTGCAGGTGTCGCGTTTCGACCGCTTCAAGGACCCGCTCGGCGTGATTGCCGCCTACCGCCTGGCCCGCCAGTTCATGCCGGCACTCCAACTGGTGCTGGCCGGCGGCAGCGCCGATGACGACCCCGAAGGCGCCGCCGTGCTGGAGGAAGTGCACGCGGCCGCCGCCGGCGACGACGACATCAAGGTGCTGCTGTTGCCCTCCGACGCGCACCTGACCATCAACGCCCTGCAACGGGCGGGGCAGTTCGTGCTGCAGAAATCCCTGCGCGAGGGTTTCGGGCTGACCGTGACCGAGGCCATGTGGAAGGGCAAGCCGGTCATCGGTGGCGACACCGGCGGCATCCGCCTGCAGGTCATCAATCACCACACCGGTTTTCTGGTCAGCACGCCGGAAGGCGCCGCGCTGCGCGTGCGCTATCTGCACCAGCGTGGCGACATCGCCGCCGAGATGGGCGCCAAGGCGCGCGAGTTCGTGCGCGAGAACTTCCTGATCACCCGCCAGCTGCGCGACTACCTGACGCTCGTCACCAGCGTCCTGCATGCCAGGGAGGGCCGGCTTGAGCTCAGCTGATGGCGGCCGATTGCTGACGACGTTCTGGGCCCAGCTGGCGACAGCACAGCGGACACTGCTGCTGCTGGACTACGATGGTACGCTGGCGCCGTTCACCCTCGACCCGGCCGACGCCCACCCCTACCCGGGCATCACAGGGGCCCTGGAGCGGTTGCTGGCGCTTCCGACGTCGAGCAATCGGCTGGTCATCGTCAGCGGCCGCTGGCTCAGGGACCTGCGTCCGTTGCTGGGCATCGACCACGGCCTCGAAATGTGGGGCTGCCATGGCCGCGAGCGGCGCCTGCCGGATGGGCGGCACAGCCTCACGCCGCTGCCGGAAGCCGCCGTGCGAGCCCTGGCCGAGGCCGATGCCTGGGAGACCATGGCGCGTCGGTTGGGCGGACGCGTGGAGCGCAAACCGGCGTCGCTGGCCTTCCATTGGCGTGGCCTGCCGGCGGACCGACACGAAGCGCTGCGCCAGGCGCTGGCGCAACGCTTCGCCGAACTGCCGGAAAACAACACACTGGCCTGGCATGACTTCGACGGCGGCGTCGAACTGCGCGTGCCCGGCCGCGACAAGGGCGACGTGGTGCGCACGCTGCTGGCGGAAGCACCGCCCGGCGCGCCCACGCCACGCATCGCCTACCTGGGCGACGACCTCACCGATGAGGACGCGTTCAAGGCTCTCGGCGAGCAGGGCCTGTCGGTACTGGTGCGGCCCGAGTACCGACCCACCGCGGCGCAGCTGTGGCTGCGCCCACCCGAAGACCTGCTCGCCTTCCTCCACCGCTGGGCCGACATACGGGAGCAGACTGGATGACTTTGAGCGAGATCGACTGGGGCAACGCGACCTGGACCGAGTGGATGCAGGTCAGCGTCCTCGGCAACCCGCTGGCCGCCTGGGCCATCGCCGTGGTCTTGATTTTCCTGGTGGCCACCGTGCTGCCCGTGGTCAAGGGCTTCATCGGGCGGCGCCTGCGCAAGCGGGCCCAGAACAACGGCGCCGTCATGAGTCGCTATCTGGCCGAGATCGTGGCGGGCACGCGCGCCAGCGTGATGCTGGTCGTGGCGGTGTTCATCGGCGCGCGGGCAGTCGACCTGTCGCCCAAGCTCGACGCGGCCCTGATCGGCATCACCGCCGTTGCCCTGCTGCTGCAGGCGGCGCTGTGGGCGCAGCGCGCGCTCAACGTGTGGCTGCGACGCTACCGCGAACAGGCACTGACCGAGGATGCCGGGGCCGCCACCACGGTCGGCGTCCTGAGCTTCGTGGCGCGCACCGTGCTGTGGTCCGTGGCCCTGTTGATGATCCTGGACAACCTGGGCTTCGACATCACGGCCCTGGTGGCCAGCCTGGGCATCGGCGGCATCGCCGTCGCCCTGGCGGTACAGAACGTGCTCGGCGACCTGTTCGCGTCGCTGTCGATCGCGCTCGACAAACCGTTCGTGGTCGGCGACTTCATCATCGTCGGCGACCTGCTGGGCACGGTCGAGCACGTCGGCCTGAAAACCACCCGCGTACGCAGCCTGTCCGGCGAACAACTGGTGTTCGCCAACACCGACCTGCTCAGCAGCCGGATCCGCAACTTCAAGCGCATGTTCGAGCGGCGCGTGGTGTTCAAGTTCGGCGTGCTCTACAGCACGCCGCGCCAGGCGCTGGCCGAGATTCCCAAGGTGGTGCGCAAGATCGTCGAAACGCAGGAGAAAGTGCGGTTTGACCGCGCTCACTTCTTCGCCTTCGGTGACTCCTCACTGGATTTCGAAGTGGTTTACTACGTGCTCGACCCCGACTACGGCCGGTACATGGATATCCAGCAGGCCATCAACCTGGCGATGATCGATCGGTTCGCCGAAATGGACGTCGACTTCGCCTTCCCGACCCGCACGCTGCACGTTGAGTCGCTGCCGGCCGCCGCGCCGGCCGGCGCCGCAGCAACCGGAGGCGGTGACTAGGCACCGCAAACGACGGCGGCTGGTGGTTGTCTCCAACCGCCTGCCGTTCGTCATCTCGCGTGCCGCCGACGGCACGCTGGTCAGCCGGCCGGGCAGCGGCGGCCTGGTCACCGCCCTGCTGCCGGTACTGCGCGATCGTGGAGGCGTCTGGGTCGGGTGGCCGGGTATCGCGGACCGCGACGGAGACGTCGACGCCGCCCTGGCCACCGCAACCGGCAAGGCCGGCTACCAGCTCGCACCGGTGGCCCTCAGTGCCCAGGAACAGGCGGGTTTCTATTACGGCTTTTCCAACGAAGTGCTGTGGCCTCTGTTCCACGATCTGCATTCGCTGTGCATCTTCGACCCCGAGTTCTGGCGCGTGTACTGCGAGGTCAACCGCAAGTACGCCCAGGTGGTGCTGGAAAACACGCATGGCGACGATTTCGTCTGGGTACACGACTACCAACTGCTGATGCTCGGTTCCGAGCTGCGTCATGCCGGGCTCGATACGCCGCTGGGCTTTTTCCTGCACATCCCCTTCCCGCCGCTGGACATCTACCTGAAGCTGCCGTGGCGCTTCACGCTGCTGCGCGCCCTGCTGGAGTTCGACCTGATCGGTTTCCAGACCCTGCGCGACCAGCGCAACTTCACCAACTGCGTGCGCACCCTGCTCCCAGAAGCCGGCTTCACGCACCGTGGACAGATGGTCCAGATCGGCGACCGACAGGTGCGCGTGGGCTGTTTCCCGATCGGCATCGACGCCGCCGCGTTCGAACGCCAGGCGCACTCGGAGCAGGTGGCGGCGGACGCCGCAGCACTGCACGCCCAGGTGAACCACCGCGAGCTGTTGCTCGGCGTCGACCGCCTGGACTACACCAAGGGCATTCCACTGCGCCTGGAGGCGTTTCGCACCGCACTGCGCAAATACCCGGACCTGCAGGAGCGGGTGACGCTGATCCAGGTGGTCGTGCCCAGCCGCGACGACATCCCCCAGTACCGCGACCTCAAGATCCGCATCGAGCAGTTGGTCGGCGAGATCAACGGCGAATTCACCCGTCCGGGCGGATGGGTTCCCATCCACTACGTCTATCGGGCGCTCGACCGCCTGAAGCTGATTGCTTACTACCGTGCCGCGCAGATCGCGCTGGTCACACCGCTGAAGGACGGCATGAACCTGGTCGCGAAAGAGTTCTGCGCCAGCTCAGTGAAGCGAACCGGCGTCTTGATCCTGTCGGAGTTCGCCGGCGCCGCCGCCCAGCTGCAACACGGCGCCCTGTTGGTGAACCCCTACGACCTCGACGGCACGGCTGACGCCATCCACCGTGCCTGCCTGCTGCCAGCGGCCGAGCGGCGCCGACGCATGGGGCTGATGCGCCGCAACGTGCGCCGCCAGGATGTGTTTCGTTGGGTGAACCGCTTCCTGGAAGCCGCCTTCGCCCACGATCTCGACGCGTTCCCCCTGCCGGACGACTACGTGCCCAGCGCCGAGGCCGAACACGCCTACTGGTCGACCGAACTCGACTGAACGGTGCCGGGCCCCGTATCCCCGCGACTGGCGCGCAGCAGGTTCACAAACAGCGCCCCCTGCTCCAGGGCATCGTCCAGCGCCACGTGCGTGTGCGGCAGATTGGGGTCGAACCACGCGCGGGGCATGTGCCGCTTGGTCGTTTGCCGAAACTCGCACCCGAGCACCGCCATCGCGAAGCTCTTGATGTCGAGTGCGGAGAAGCCGAACGGGTTGTCACCGACGAAACGCGCCAGATACCAGCCCACAAACGAGAAATCGAACGTCACCGGGTAGCCGACGAACACCGGCCGCCCCGGCAACGCGCGCAGCCAGGCCACGTACTCCGGCAGCGCCTCGGCGGGCGCGCGCAGATTCCGCCGGCAGGCCGCCCATGCCTGCGGCTGGTCAGCCCAGAACTGGGCGGTGCGTGGATTGACCTTGGCGCCGGGCAGCGTCTCCAGGTTGGCGCTCCAGGTGGCGACCAGACGTCCATCCGCCAGATAGGCCGCCGAGCCCAGGCTCAGCATGGAGTTCTCGCCGGGCAGGAAGCCGTCTGTCTCGATGTCGGTACTGACGTAGACCTCCGCCACAACGCCTCACTCGCCGGCTGGATCCAGCTGCAACGACAACGAATTGATGCAATAGCGCAGACCGGTCGGCTGAGGCCCGTCCGGAAACACGTGCCCCAGGTGCGAACCGCAGCGGGCGCAGTGCACCTCCACCCGCTGCATGCCATGACTGGTGTCGACCTCGGTGCCCACCACACCGGCCGCCGCCGGCTCCCAGAAACTGGGCCAGCCGCTGCCGGAGTCGTACTTGGTGGCGGCGTCGAACAGCGCCTCGCCACACCCGGCGCAGCGGTAGGTGCCGGGAGTCTTCTCGTCCCAGTACTGGCCGGTAAAGGCCCGCTCGGTGCCTTTTTGCCGACACACCTGGTACTGCTCCGGCGTCAGCTGCTCACGCCATTCGGCGTCGGTGGTGGGGATACGCTTGGTCATGACTCGAACTCCACAGCCGCCGCGCGCGATGGCCACGGCAAAAAAGATCCGCCGGACAGCACGCCCGGGGACACTACCAGAAAGCCCACAGCCGACCCTCCTGTTCGCGATGCGCCAGCGCCCGCAACGGGCGGTTGCCCTTGGCCACACACGCACCGGTGGCCAGATCGAACACCCAGCCGTGGCGCGGACAGGTCAGCCGCTCGCCCTCGCAGGCCAGCTCGGGAATGTTCGTGCTCTGGTGCGGGCAACGGGCGTCGTAGACCATGAGATCACCGTCCAGGTGGCTGACGAAGACCGCCCGCCCGTCCACCTCGCAGCGCACCGTGCCACCCACCGGCAGGTCGGCCAGCGGCAGCAGTGCGTGCCAGTCCGGCGCGTGACCGAGCTGGTCGACGCGAAACTCGGGCAGGTCCATCGCCAGCAACTGGTCGACCGCCCATACAACGCGCGTCAGTCCCAGCATGGGAAAGGCCATCAGCAAGGCGTCGAGCACCTCGTCGGCGCTGGCGCCGGTGCGCAGTGCCCGCGTCAGGTACTGTCGAAAGCCGCGCTCGGTCTGCGCATGGACCTTGCCGATCAGCGAAATCAGCGCCCGTGTCTTGGGATCCAGCCGGCGGCCGGCCATCTTCAGGAAACTGAAGTACGCCTGCATTGCCTCCGGGCGCGCCTGCAACAGGTAATCGAGAGCCTGGCTCATGAGCAGTGGGTCGGTAGGTGCATTGGGGCCGATTATGACCCCCTGCCCCGGTAAACTGCGACCGTCACTCAGGGGGAAGCACCATGGAACTGGCACTGGCCGGCAAGGTCGGCCTGATCACTGGCGCCAGCGCCGGCATCGGCCGCGCCACCGCGCAGGCACTGGCCGCCGAAGGCGTCGGCCCCGGCGACCGGGTCGCCGGCTTCATGCCCAACATGCCTGAAACCATCATCGCCATGCTGGCCGCCACCTCGCTGGGCGCGGTCTGGTCCTCCTGCTCGCCCGATTTCGGCGCGAAAGGCGTACTCGACCGCTTCGGCCAGATCGGGCCGAAGGTGGTGT
>DQBD01000234.1:0-3349 GCA_003526065.1 Gammaproteobacteria bacterium
GTGCCGTGCTGGTCATCGTGAAAGACCGGAATATCGAGCGCTTCCTGCAGACGGCGCTCGATCTCGAAGCAGCGCGGCGCCGCGATGTCTTCGAGGTTGATGCCACCGAAGCCGGGGGCCAGCGCGGTCACCGCGGCGATCACCGCCTCGGTGTCCTGCGTGTCGAGACAAATCGGGAACGCGTCGACGCCGGCAAACTCCTTGAACAGCTGCGCCTTGCCCTCCATCACCGGCATGGCGGCCAGTGGCCCGATGTTGCCCAGCCCCAGCACCGCCGAGCCGTCGCTCACGACAGCCACGGTATTGCGCTTGATGGTGAGGTTCCAGGCCGCTGCGGGATCGGCCGCAATGGCCCGGCACACGCGCGCCACGCCCGGCGTGTAGACCATCGACAGCTGGTCACGGGTGCGCACCGGGGTCTTGCTGTTGATCTCGATCTTGCCGCCCAGGTGCAGCAGGAAGGTGCGGTCCGACCAGCTGGCCACTTCCACGCCAGGCACCTGCGACAGGGCCGCCACAACCCGCTCGGCATGGGCCTCGTCGAGGGTCTCGATGGTGACGTCGCGCACCGTGTGCTCGGCGTCGGCACGCACGATGTCGATGGCGCCGACATCACCGTCCTGGTCGCCAACCGCCTGCAGCGCCTTGGCCAGCAGACCGGGGCGACTGTCCAGATGCAGACGAACGGTGATGGAGTTACTCGCAGTCATGAAATGTCCGTGTTGAAATCGCTTCAGATCATTGCCGCCGGCGCGGTGGTGGCAATCAGCGCCGCAATGGCCTGTGGATCGCGCAGCGCGCGCGCCTCGTCGACCACATCGCGCGTCAGGTGCGGCGCCAGCAGGGCAATGAAGTCATACACATAGCCGCGCAGGAAGCGCCCCGGCGCGAGCGCCACGTGCACGCGACCGTGCGGCAACAGGGTGCCGGCTTCCAGCGCCACCAGGTCGGTATCGGTAGCGGCATCGAACGCTGCCGCCGCCATCAGGCCGACGCCAAGCCCCTCGCGCACATAGCGCTTGAGCACCGACGTATCGACCGCGGTCAACGCCAGGCGCGGGTTCAGACCGGCGTCGGAGAAACAGTTCTCCAGCGCCGAGTGTCCGTCAAAGGCGAAGCTGTAGGTGACCAGCGGGTACTCGGCGATTGCCGACAGCGTGAGCGGCGCCCGCTGTGTGAGCGGGTGGCCCACCGGGCAAAACACGGCATAGCGCCAGGAGGCCACTGGCAACAGCACCAAGCGCGGATACAACGACGCCTGGTCAGTCGTGACCAACAGATCCACGTCCTCCTGCTCGGCCATGTCGGCCAGTTGCAGGGGGGTGCCCTGGAGCAGGTTCAACCGCACCTGCGGATAGCGGCGGTGAAAGGTACTGAGCACCGGCGGCAGTACGAACCCGGCCTGGGTGTGGGTGGTGGCGATGCCGAACGCGCCCTGCTGCGGCGCGGCGAAATCCTGGGTCACGCGCCTGATGTTGTCGGCCCGGGCCAGGATTTCCTCAGCCTGGGCCAGTACCGCCCGCCCGGCCGCAGTGAGGCCGACGAACTGCTTGCCACGGCGCTCGAACAGCTCCACACCCAACTCCTGTTCGAGCAGGCGAATCTGCTTGCTGACGCCAGGCTGGGAGGTGAACAGGCGCGCGGCGGCGGCCGACACGTTGAGGTTGCGCCGCACGATCTCGGTCAGGTAGCGCAGTTGTTGTAGTTTCACGGCCGAGACCTCAAAAGCACCCTGCCCGCAGGCAGTTAGGACGGCGGATGATCATCGTGGCCCAGCCACGCCGGGCGCCTGCCTGCACCTACTCCACCGTGACCGACTTGGCCAGGTTGCGCGGCTGGTCGACGTCGGTACCGCGAATCAGCGCCACGTGATAGGCCAGCAACTGTAACGGCACGCTGAACAGAAGCGGTGCCAGGTGGCGAATCCCGTCGGTGGACACATCGACCAGCGTCAGACCGCGGTCGGCCAGATCGGCGGCCGCCTCGGCGAAAACCAGCAGCCTGCCACCGCGGGCACGCACCTCTTCCATGTTCGACTTGAGCTTCTCCAGCAGCGGGTCGCTGGGCGCCACAGCCACGACGGGCATGTCGGCATCGACCAGCGCCAACGGACCGTGCTTGAGCTCTCCGGCGGCGTAGGCCTCGGCATGGATGTACGAAATTTCCTTCAGCTTGAGGGCGCCTTCCTGCGCCACCGGATACTGAACCCCGCGCCCGAGAAACAGCGCGTGGTGCTTGTCGGCGAAGTCCGGTGCCAGTGCGGCCACGGCCGCATCCAGCGCCAGTACCGCCTGCACCGCGGCCGGCAGGCGACGCAGCTCATCGACCAGCGCGGCCTCGGTCTGCGCCGACAGGCGATGGCGACGACCGAGGGCCACCACCAGCAGCATCAAGGCCGTCAGCTGGGTGGTAAAGGCCTTGGTGGAGGCGACGCCGATCTCCGGGCCGGCGTGGGTCATCAGCTTCAGGTCGGCCTCGCGCGTGAGGGAACTTTCCGGCACGTTGCAGATGGCCAGCGTGTGCGCGTAACCGCGCCGGCGACCCTCGCGCAGCGCCTCCAGCGTGTCGGCCGTCTCGCCAGACTGAGAGATGGCCACCAACAGCGCATCGGCCGGCACGGTACCGTCGCGATAGCGGAATTCGGACGCGATCTCCACCTGGCACGGCACGCCGGCCAGTGCCTCCAGCCAGTAGCGCGCCACACACCCGGCGTGATAGCTGGTGCCGCAGGCAACGATGCGCACCTCGCGCACGCGATCGAAGATGGCGGTCGCGTCGGTTCCGAAGGCTGCCTCCAGCACCCGGTTCTCGCCCAGCCTGCCGTCGAGTGTGTCGGCAATGGCCTGCGGCTGCTCGAAGATCTCCTTTTGCATGTAGTGGCGGTAGGGTCCGCGCTCGGTCGCGGCGGCCGACAGGGTGCTGCGCTGCACCGGGCGCTCGACCGGGCGCCCGTGCACGTCGATCACGCGCACGGCGCCGATGCGCACCTCGGCCACGTCACCGTCGTGCAGGAACACCAGATCACGGGTGAACGGCAGCAGGGCGGCCGCGTCCGACGCCAGATACACCGCGTCCTTGGCCACCCCGATCACCAACGGACTGCCGCGCCGGGCAGCGATCAATCGATCCGGCTCGGCACCGCTGAGCACGCCGATGGCGAACGCGCCCTCGAGCTCCAGCGCCGCCGCTCGCACCGCCGCGAAAAGATCCCCTTCCCCGTCCAGGTGCAGGCGCACCTGATGTCCGATGACCTCGGTGTCGGTCTGCGAGGTGAACTCGAAGCCGGCCGCCCGCTGCGCCTCGCGCAGCGCGTGATGGTTCTCGATGATGCCGTTGTGGACCACCGCCA
>DQBD01000234.1:3660-5936 GCA_003526065.1 Gammaproteobacteria bacterium
CGCGTGTGTCCGATGCCGGCATGCGCCGTCACCGGCTCGGCCGCCAGGCGGCGGCTCAGCTCCATGACCTTGCCGACGGCCCGCACCCGCCTGAGGCGGCCGTCATCCTGACGCACGGCAATGCCGGCCGAGTCATAGCCGCGGTACTCCAGGCGGCGCAGACCCTCAAGCAGATCGGGCACCACATCGTGCCGGGCGATGGCGCAGACGATGCCGCACATGGCCGTCAGGGCACCGGCTTCTTGCGCGGCCGGCGCCAGCCGGGCACGCTCTTCTGCGGCGCCCGCGTCACCGTCAGGGCATCGGCTGGCGCCTGGCGCACGACCACCGATCCCGCCCCGATGGTGGCACCTTCGCCGATCGTGACCGGCGCCACCAGTGCGCTGTTCGAGCCAATGAAGGCATCGTCTCCGATGCGGGTCACGTGCTTGTTGGCGCCGTCGTAGTTGCAGGTGATGGTGCCGGCACCCACGTTGACGCGGGCGCCCACCTGGGCATCGCCCAGATAGCTGAGGTGATTGGCCTTTGCACCCGGCCCGAGGCGGGCGTTTTTAACTTCCACGAAATTGCCGACGTGCACCTGCTCGGCCAGTTCCGTGCCCGGGCGCAGCCGCGCATACGGGCCGACACAGGCCCCATCGCCCACCCGGGCGCCGTCGATCAGGCTGAACGGCTCGACGCGCGCGCCAGCGCCGATGACGCTGTCGCGCACGATGCAGTGCGCCCCCACCTGTACGCCGTCACCCAAGTGCACGGTGCCTTCCAGAATGACGCCGACGTCGATGCACACGTCGCGCCCGACGCTGACCTCGCCGCGCACGTCGAGGCGCGCCGGATCGCGGACCGTGACGCCGGCCTCCATCAACCGCAGCGCCTGGCGGCGCCGGTGCTCGGCCTCGCACTGCGCCAGCTGGGCACAGTCGTTGATGCCCATGACCTCAGCGGCCGATGGCGCCGGCACGCCATGCACCGGCACACCGTCCGCCACTGCCTGGGCCACGACGTCGGTCAGGTACAACTCGCCCTGCGCATTGTCCGCCCGCAGCCGCCCGAGCCAGTCGTGCAGGCGCGCGGCCGGGATCAGCAGCGTGCCGGTGTTCACCTCGCGCAGCGCCTGCTCCTGGGCGCTGGCGTCGCGCTGCTCGACGATGCCGCGCACCGCCCCGCCGGCATCGCGCACGATGCGTCCATAACCGGTCGGGTCGTCCAATGAAGCGGTCAGGATGGCAAGACTGTCGGGCGGCGTATCCAGCAAGCGCGCCAGTGTCTGTGGACGCAGCAGCGGGACGTCGCCGCACAGCACCAGAACGCGGCCATGGGCCGTCAGCTGGTCGGCGGCCGCCGCCACGGCATCGCCGGTGCCGCGCTGGATGGCCTGATGCGCCCAGCGGCACTCGACATCCGCAAAGGCGGCACGGATTGCCTCGCCGCCGTGGCCATAGACCACTACCGGGGGCTCGGCAGCGGCCGTGTCGCGCAACAAGGCGTGCGCGGTGGCCAGCACGTGGCCGAGGAGGGGACGTCCACCGACCGCGTGCAACACCTTGGGCAGGGACGAGCGCATGCGCGTGCCCTGTCCCGCGGCGAGGATGACGATCTGCAGCGGTGCGGCGCTCATGGTGCGGACTTTACGTCACGGCACCGGTGGCGGATATGTGCCGTCAGCGGCCCGTGCGCCGACGCAGGCGCTGAATGGTCTGCAGCTGCGCCATCGCCTCCGCCAGCTCGGCGCTCGCAGTGGCGTACTCGAAATCGCCCTGGCGGTTTTCCATCGCCGCCTCGGCACGCTGCTTGGCTTCCAGCGCCGCGGCCTCGTCGAGGTCGTGCGCACGCACGGCGGTGTCGGCCAGCACCGTGACGGTACCGGGCTGCACCTCCAGGAGGCCGCCGGCCACGAACACCATTTCCTCGCTGCCGTCCGGGCGCTCGATACGCACCGCGCCCGGCTTGATCCGGGTGATCAGCGGTATGTGGCGCGGCAGGATGCCCAGCTCGCCGGACTCGCCCGGCAGGGCGACGAACCGCGCCTCGCCGGAGAATATCGACGCCTCGGCCGAAACCACCTCGACCTGCACGGTGGCGCTGCTGCTTGCCATCGGGGGCCTCGCTTACTGGATTTTCTTGGCTTTCTCGAACGCTTCGTCGATGGTGCCGACCATGTAGAACGCCTGCTCGGGCAGGTGGTCGCACTCACCGTTGACGATCATCTTGAAGCCACGGATGGTTTCCGACAGCGGCACATACTTGCCCGGAGCGCCGGTGAACACTTCGGCAAC
>DQBD01000224.1 GCA_003526065.1 Gammaproteobacteria bacterium
GTGCGCCCCTGCGCGATCTCGGTCTGCAGCAGCTCGTGCACGCGCTGCTGCTCCTGCGCGTACTCGCGGTCGTCGAAATGTCCGCCCAGGTGCGCCAGACGCAGCCACACCAGATAGGTGGTCAGCGCGTCACACTCGTTGTAGGCGACGATCCGGTCCAGCTGACCGTCCAGCCACAGGTTGGCCACGGCGTTGCCGTCCACGTCCAGCTTGCCGGGAATGCCCGACAGCACGGCCAGCTCGTGCAGCGACGGCGTGGCCTTGCCCCAGCCGCCGACNNGTGACCTGGCTCTTGGCGTCGGGGCGGAGGCCGGGGATGGCGCCGGAGCGACGGACGTCGGCCTGCCGCTCGACGAGGCGGTGGGAGAGCAGGATGGGCAGGGGCATGAGCTCCGGGGTCTCGTCGCAGGCGAAGCCGAACATCATGCCCTGGTCGCCGGCGCCCTCGCGGTCGACGCCCTGGGCGATGTCGGGGGACTGGGTGTTGAGGGCCTCGAGCACGGCGCAGGACTCGGCGTCGAAGCGCATGCCGGCGTCGGTGTAGCCGATGTCGCGGATGGTCCTCCGGACGATGTCCTTGATGTCGACGTGCGCGTCGCCGCGGGCGAAGTAGTCGATGCCCTCCCACGGCTTGTCGGGACGGCGGCAGAACGCCGCCGCCGACAGGCCGTTGACCACCGCCCGCTGCAGCAGGATCTTCAGGTCCGCATTGATCGAGTTGTAGCCGACCAGCTGCGGCCTGTACTCGCCGACAGCGTCGAGAAACGTGCCCACGACGTGGCGCTCCGCGGTCTGGACCGCGTCGCCCACATCCCGCGGCAGGGCCAGCAGGTGCAGCTGCACGCTGCCGTCACGCCGGCGCTGGCGGGTGACCGCGGCGATCGACACCACCCGGCACACGATGGTCTTCAAAAACGGCATCGGGTCTTGTTCGCTGGCGCCGGCCTGCTGCCACATGTGCGCCAGCACGTCGCGGTCCGGCAGGTCGGCCGGCAGCCCGTACAGCGCGCGGCCGGCCGCCGGATCCGGAACCCACTCGCAGTCGAATGCCCACACCTTGTCGAAAACACTCTTGAACATGCATCACCCGCGCCGACCGGTAAACTGCCCCCTGACCACATGGTCAGTCGGCATTGCCGACCGTAAGCTTACACATCCACTCACTCGTTTGATTTTGAGGAATCCGTCATGGCACGACGTGACCGCCTGACCGTGAACGACGTTCACGGCGCCTGGGCCATCATCCCGACCCCCGCTGTCGACAACGCCGAGGACTGGCGCTGCGAGGACAGCATCGACTACGACCAGGTCGCCCGCGCCGTCGACGGCCTGATCGAGGGCGGCGTCGATGCAATCATGGCCCAGGGCACCTTCGGCGAGGGCGCCACGACCACCTGGGAAGAAAAGAAGAAAATGATGGAGGTGATGGTCGAGACCGCCCGCGGGCGCAAGCCGATCTTCATCGGCGTGACCACCCTGAACACGCGCGACACCATCACGCAGCTGAAGCACGCACGCGACATCGGCGCCGACGGCACCATGCTCGGCCTGCCCATGTGGCAGGTGTGCGACGTGCCGAACGCGGTGCGTTTCTACCGCGACGTGGCCGAAGCCGTGCCGGAAATGGCCATCTGCGTGTATGCCAACCCGGAAGCGTTCAAGTTCCAGTTCCCGACTCCGTTCTGGGCCGGCGTGTCGGAGATTCCGCAGGTCATCACCTGCAAGTACATCCACATCGGCCAGCTGTCGGTGCACACCGCGGTGTCGAAAAAGCGCATCCGCTTCCTGCCGATCGAGTTCGATCACATGGACGCCGCCCGCATCGACCCCGAATTCCATACCGCGTTCTGGTCGCCGTGCGCCAACGGTGGCCCGGAGATGACCATCCGCATCCGCGACACCGTGCGCGAGGCCATCAAGACCGGCGACTGGAGCACCGCCCAGCGGGTGTGGGCCGCCGCCGCGCCGGTGATCGGCAGCCTGATGCCGCCCGGCGGCTTCGCCGAGTTCTCGCGCTACAACATCCAGCTCGACAAGGCGCGCATCAACGCCAGCGGCTGGATGAAGGCCGGCCCCTGCCGTCCGCCGTACCTGACCGCTCCGGCCAACTACCTGGAAGGCGCGGTCAAGGCCGGCAAGGGCTGGGCCGAACTGTGCGCCAAGGTGCGCGCCGGCGAGCTGTAAGCGCCGGCGCATGCCCGCCGCCGGACAGCGGCGGCGGGCATCACCTCACGATAAATAAAGCCAGAGGAGAAACCCATGACCCGCCAACCGAACGCCGGGCAGATCGTCCGCGACACACTGCACATCATGTCCCAGGGCGCCACCGCCCAGCAGTACGTGGTGGACGCGTATCTGGCCAAGCGCAGCCGCGAGCGCGACATCAACTGGGTCGTCATCCAGGCCGCCCGCGAGTACGGCGCCACCAACATGTATGCCGACCGGGCGCGTCTGGCGCTGGGCACCGGCATCAACGTGCGCGAGGCCGACCGCTTCGCCGCCATCATGAAGGAAGAACTCGACCACTACCGGGCCTACATGAACCTGCTGGACCTGACGTTGGGCAAGGGCAAGGAGCCGCCGGACAGCGATTCGTTCCACTACCTCAACGTCGAATTCACCGCGAAGGGCGCCGGCTTCCACGGCGACTCCGGCGCCGTCGTGGCGCGCAAGTGGCCGGAGCACCACCGCTTCATCACGCTGTGGACGAAGATCTACAACGAGCTGCCGGACTGGACCGCGCGCCTGCTGATGACCCAGGGCGAAGGCGGCTCGGTCGGCTGGCACTGGTGCATGAGCAACCTGCCCGGTGACGACGAGTTCCTGCGCCTGGCGGCCAAGCTGGAGAAGACCGTCGTCGAGGACGAAATCTTCCACGGCCCGGAAGAAATCAAGGAACTGGCGGCCGGCTACGACCCGGCCAACGCGCTGTCCTGGGACGAGACGCTGAACCTGGCGCGCGAGATGCGGTACCTGGACGTGCGCGAGCGCAACGAGCAGTTCCTGTACCCGCTCGGCGAAGCGGAACTGGAAACCATCCGCCGCGCCATTTTCGAGGACACCCTGGCGCCGAGCGACATCTACGCCGCGGTGGCCTGAGGGCGTGTGATTTTTTCAGGCTTCAAGGACGGCCAGGGATGGCCGGACGCGCATCCGGCACCCATCAGCCTGATCCACGCGAGCACAGAATGCACCGGATGTGCGTTTCCGAACGAACCGTGAGTACCCGCCCGTGTCGATGATCCCTTTCAGCGTGCTCGATCTGTGCCCGGTGTTCGAGGGCAGCAGCGCCGCCGATGCGCTGCGCAATTCCCTGGACCTGGCGCAGCATGCCGAACAGCTGGGCTACCGGCGTTACTGGCTGGCGGAGCACCACGGCATGCCGGGCATCGCCAGCGCCGCCACGGCGGTGGTCATCGCCCACATCGCCCAGGGCACGCAACGCATCCGCGTCGGTTCGGGCGGCATCATGCTGCCGAACCACGCTCCCCTGGTGATCGCCGAGCAGTTCGGCACGCTGGAGTCGCTGTTTCCCGGGCGCATCGATCTTGGCCTCGGCCGCGCGCCGGGCACCGACCAGGCCACCGCCGCCGCCCTGCGCCGCGACCTGATGACCAGCGCCGAGCGCTTTCCGCAGGACGTGGTCGAGCTGATGCGGCTCCTGGGCCACGGCCCGGCACCGGACGCGATACAGGCGGTGCCAGGGGCCGGACTCCGGACACCGGTGTGGATTCTCGGCTCCAGCCTGTTCGGCGCCCAGCTGGCGGCGGCGCTGGGGCTGCCGTATGCCTTCGCCTCGCATTTCGCGCCGCAGGCGCTGATGCAGGCGATCGACGTCTACCGCAGCCAGTTCCGGCCGTCCGAGCAACTCGACCGCCCCCACCTGATGCTCGGCTTCAGCGTCTACGCGGCCGACGATGACGCCACCGGCGAGCTGCTGGCCAGTTCCATGCAGCAGGCCTTCATCGCCCTGCGCACCGGCCGGCCGGACAAGATTCCGGCGCCGGTGCCCGGCTATCTGGACCAGCTGCCGGCGGCCTGGCGCGCCATGCTGGAGGAATCCATGTCCTGCTCGGCCATCGGTGGGCCGCAGCGCGTGCGCGAGCAGATTGCCGCCTTCATCGCCCGCACCGGCGCCGACGAGCTGATGATCAGCAGCCCCATCCACGACCCTGCCGCGCGTCGGGCCAGCTACACCATCGCCGCCGAAGTCCGCGAACAGCTGGCGGCTGCCGGCGGCTGAGCGCAAACCGCACGCCCATGCCAGCATCCACCACGGCCGGCGCCCCGGCCACCCTGCAGGCACAGCTCGACGCGCGACCGGTATCGGCCCTGCAGTGGCGGGTGATCGGCCTGTGCTGGCTGGTGAACGCGCTCGACGGCTTCGACCTGCTGGCCATCTCGTTCGCGGCGCCGGCCATCGCCTCGGCCTGGCAGCTCGACCCGCAGACCCTCGGCCTGGTGTTCAGCAGCGGCCTGCTGGGCATGACCGCCGGCTCGCTGGTTCTGGGGCCGGCCGCCGACCGCATCGGCCGTCGCCGCATGATCCTGCTGGCCACCACCGTGCTCGGCGCCAGCACGCTGGCCACGGCCGCCGCCACCGACGTGACGCAGCTGGTGGTGCTGCGCGCGTGCACCGGCGTTGCCATCGGCGCGCTGCTGCCGAGCCTGAACACCCTGGTCGCGGAATACGCGCCGGACCGCCGGCGCAACCTGGCCATCAGCTTCATGCACCTGGGCTATCCGGTCGGGGGCATGGCCGGCGGCTTTCTCGCCGCCCAGCTCATCCCGGCCGCCGGGTGGCCGGCGCTGTTCGTGGCCGGCGGCCTGTTCACGCTGGCGGTGGTGCCCATCCTGCTGCTGTGCCTGCCCGAGTCGCTGCACTACCTGCTGCGCAGCGGCCGCGCGGATTCACCGGCGGCCGCCCATCTGGCCGGCCGGCTGGGGCTCGACCTGACCGCCGCCACGGCACACGCCGCGCCGACACCG
>DQBD01000010.1:0-5494 GCA_003526065.1 Gammaproteobacteria bacterium
TGGTACCAGGCGCCCTGGTTCTGCGGCTCTTCCTGCACCCACGCCACGTCCGACGCCGCGGCGTAATGGGCAAGCTGCTCGGCCACTTGCGCCTTCGGGAAGGGGTACAGCTGTTCGATGCGCACGATGGCGATGTCATCGATGTCCCGCTCCCGCTGGCTCGACAGCAGGTCGAAATAGACCTTGCCACTGCACAGCAGCACGCGCCGTACCCGCGCCGGGTCCGGCTGCTGCGGGTCGGGAATGAGCGGCTGGAACTCGCCGTCCGCGAGATCGCCCAGCGCCGAGACCGACAAGCGGTGTCGCAGCAGGCTCTTGGGCGTCATGACCACCAACGGCCGGCGGTACCGGCGCAGCATCTGCCGGCGCAGCATGTGGAACATCTGGGCCGGCGTGGAGGGCACGCATACCTGCATGTTCTGCTCGGCGCACAGCTGCATGAAGCGCTCGAGCCGGGCCGAAGAATGCTCCGGCCCCTGCCCTTCGTAACCGTGCGGCAAGAACATCACCATGCCGCACAGCCGCTGCCACTTGGCTTCCGACGAACTGATGAACTGGTCGATCACCACCTGTGCGCCGTTGACGAAATCGCCGAACTGCGCCTCCCAGACGACCAGTGTCTGTGGGTCGGCGCTGGCATAGCCGTACTCGAAACCGAGCACCGCTTCCTCCGACAACAGCGAGTCGATGGCCAGGAAGCTCGGTTGGCCGGGCTGCAGGTGCTGCAGCGGAACGTAACGCTGCAGGTCGTCGGCGGCGTCCAGATCCTGGTTGTGCAGCACCGCATGACGGTGCGAGAAGGTGCCCCGTCCGCTGTCCTGTCCGGACAGACGCACCCGATAGCCCTCGGTCAGCAGGGTGGCGTAGGCCAGCGTCTCGGCGCAGCCCCAGTCCAGCGGCAACTCGCCGGCGGTCATCTGCCGGCGGTCATCGAGGATCTTGGCCACGCGCGGGTGGGGCTTGAAGCCGGCAGGCACGCTGCTGATCTTCTCGCCCAGGGCGCGCAGGGTGTCCAACGGCACGGCGGTGACCGCCGGCTCGGTCCACACCGCATCCATGTAGGGTGCCCAGTCGATGGCCAGCAGCGGGCGCTGGTCGCTCATGGGCAGCGGCGCCACGCTCTGCCCGAGGTCCAGCGCCTGCTGGTAGTCCTCGGCCATCTGACTCGCCTGACCGGGCTGCAACACACCGGCACTCTCCAGGCGCCGGGCATACAGCTCGCGCACGGTCGGCTTGCCAACGATGCGCGAGTACATGCGCGGCTGGGTGATGGCCGGCTCGTCGGCCTCGTTGTGGCCCTGGCGGCGGTAACAGACCAGGTCGATCACCACGTCACGGCTGAAGGCGAGGCGGAAGTCCAGCGCCAACCGGGTGACGAACAGCAGGGCCTCCGGATCGTCGCCATTGACATGGAAGATCGGCGCCTGGGTCAGGTGGGCGATTTCCGTGCAATAGAAGGTCGAGCGGGCGTCCGCCGGATTGCTGGTGGTGAACCCGATCTGGTTGTTGATGACGATGTGCAGCGAGCCGCCGGTGGCGAAACCGCGGGTCTCGGCCAGGTTCAGCGTTTCCATCACCACGCCCTGGCCGGCGAAGGCGGCATCACCGTGCATCAGCACCGGCAGCACCTGCCGGCGTGCCAGGTCGCCGCGGCGCTCCTGACGGGCGCGCACCGATCCCTCGACAACGGGATTGACGATCTCCAAATGCGAGGGGTTGAACGCCAGCGTCAGGTGAATCGGGCCGCCCGGGGTGACGGGGTCGGCCGAAAAGCCCTGGTGGTACTTGACGTCCCCCGAGCCGACCACCTGCGCCTTGCCCTCGAACTCGGCGAACAACTCCTGCGGCTGCTTGCCCAGGATGTTGACCAGCACGTTCAGGCGCCCGCGGTGCGCCATGCCGATGACCAGTTCCTTGACATCCGCGCTGCCGGCGCGTCGCACCAGCTCGTCGAGCACGGCGATCAGCCCATCGCCCCCCTCGAGCGAGAACCGCTTCTGCCCCACGTAGCGGCGATGCAGGTAACGCTCCAGACCTTCGGCGGCGGTCAGCGCCTGCATGATCTGCAGCTGCTCGGCCTCACTCGGCACCGTCCGGCCACGGCCGGCCTCGATGCGCTGGCGCAGCCACTCCACCTGCTGCGAGTCCGACAGGTAGGCGTACTCGAAGCCGATGGCACCGCAGTAGGTGGCCTCGAGGGCCGAGACCAGTTCGCGCAGCGTGGAACCGGGCGGCAACGGAAAATTGCCGGCCGAGAAACTCAGATCCAGATCGGCCTGCGTCAGGCCGTGGTAGTCCAGGCTCAGGCTGGGGACCGGCGAGTTGGTCTGCAAGTCCAGCGGGTCGGTGCGCGCGGCCAGGTGACCGCGCTGGCGGTACTCGTTGATGAGCTGCTGCACCGCATTCTGCTTGTGCAGGTCATGCGGCGTACCCGGCGCCGCCGGCCGTGCCGCCGGCTTGCTGGCCAGCTCACGAAAGCGCTGCTGCACGGCGCCGTGCGTCGGGCTCAAGGCACCGCCGGGTGCCCCGCCCCAGGATTCAAACTCGCGCCGCCAGACCTCAGGCACACTGGCCGGGTCGACAATAAACTCTTCGTACAGCGCCTCCACGAAGGCGGTGCTGCCGAAGCCGAGACTGGAACTGGCGTCCATTAGGAGGCTCGGGTTGCATAAATGGCCGTGGCAGATTTTACGGCTATGACAGCCATAACCTGAAACGCCACCGCCAACGCAGGCGCGGAAACGCACCCGTCGCGCACGGCTCAAACGCCGTGTAAGGTCCGCTGTACCGCCGTTGCGAGGCGTCGGCTAACCGGCAGTGGCTCCGACAACCCGTGGAGCTGAACCCACAATCGGCCGTCGTTTGTGCGCTGCAGCGCGACCACGTGCCGCGTGTTGACGAGCACGGCCCGGTGAATGCGCAGCAACGCCGGCGCGTATTGCTCCGCCAATCGGGCCAGTGAGTCTTCCATGAGCCATTCGTCGTCCTGGCAATGGACCGTCACGTACTTCGCCTCGGCGCGCAGGTACAGCACATCACTCAACGCCACCCGCCGCTGGCAACCGGTACCGTGCACCCGCAGCTCGGGCTCGCTCACCGTCACGCGCGCCAGGGCCTGTTCCAGGCGCTGCGCCGACACCGGCTTCAGCAAATAGTGCACGGCGCCGGTCTCGAAAGCGTCCAGCGCAAACTCGCCATGGGCCGTCACGAACACAACCGCCGGCGGCTGTGGCAGGTCGGCCAGGGCACGCGCGGTGGCCAGACCGTCCGGCCCCGGCATGCCGATATCCAGCAACACCACGTCGGGACTCAACCGGCGACACTGCTCCACAGCCTGTACGCCATCCACCGCCTCGCCCACGCAGTAACGGCCCGGCACGGCCTCGATCAGGCGTCGCAGCCGCGCGCGCGCGAGCGGCTCGTCGTCAACCACCAGGATGTTCACGGCCGCCCTCGTTCATCCGAGCCCAGCGGCAGGCGCAGACACACCTGATGACGGCCATCGACCACCGTCGCGCGCAGGCCGGCGGCCTGCCCAAAATGTCCCTCCAGGCGTGCCCGTACGTTGGCCAGCGCCATGTGCAGGCCAGCGCCGTTACCGCTGCTGGTACATGGATTGTCAATCCGCACCTCCACCGCGTGCGCCGCTGCCGCAATGCGCACCGACACGCGCCCACCGCGCGCCAGAGGCTCGACGCCATGAACGATGGCGTTCTCCAGCAGCGGCTGCACGCTCAGCGGCGGCACCCGCACGCCGGCCGGCGACGGCGTGTCAGGCCAATCCAGTCGCAGCCGCTCTCCCAGGCGCAGCTGCTCCATCGCCAGATACTGGCGACACAGGGTCAGTTCCTCGTCGAGCGAAATGGGCTGCTCCCCCGCCTGCAGGCTGGCGCGCAGCAGGTCGGCCAGGGCCAAGGTCACCTCCTCGGCCCGGGACGGATCGCTGGCCGTGAGACTGGCGATGGTGTTCAGGCTGTTGAACAGAAAGTGCGGTCGGATGCGCGCCTGCAGCACGGCAAGTCGCGCCTGTGCATGCGCGCGCTCGCGACGGCGCAGCATGTGGCGCTGGTAGAGCAGACGCAGCGCCAGGCCGCCGACCATCGCCGTCAGCAATAAATTACGCGCCAACAACCAGCCGACAGTGGTGCCCCTGCTCGGCAGCAGCCCCAGCACCACGGCCCCGCACGTGGTACCGGCGGCCAACAACAGCAGCCAGCCCAGCGCGACGGTACCGGCCGGAAACACAGCCAGGCGGCACAACCAGGGACGCACGGCGCACAATCCGGCGATACCGAATAGCGCCACCCAGTGCACGGCCAAGGACCAGGCCCCCAGGCGTGGCCAGAACCGTGCCGGCTCGAACGGCTGCGCCAACACGAGCAGCACTGCCAGCAGCTGCCCGCCGACCGCCACCGCCAGTACCGCCCGCGGCCGGCACAGGTCCGGCAGAAAGTCGCCGCTGCCTGCGGCCCGCTCCGCTATACTCGGCGGCTCCGTCACGCCTGTCTCCCACCCATGTCCAGCGCATCCCGCAAACCCTGGGGCGGCCGCTTCGCCGAACCCACCGACGCCTTCGTCGAACGCTTCACCGCGTCGGTCCACTTCGACCGGCGCCTGGCCCGCCACGACATTACCGGTTCCATCGCCCACGCGCGAATGCTCGGCCGGGTCGGCGTGCTCGATGCCCGTGAAGTGGACAGCATCGTCACCGGCCTCGAACAGATCCTGGCCGACATCGAGCGCGGCGACTTCGAGTGGCAAACGGCGCTCGAGGACGTGCACATGAACGTCGAAACGGCGCTGGTGCAACGCATCGGCGACGTCGGGAAGAAACTGCACACCGGTCGTTCGCGCAACGACCAAGTGGCCACCGACATACGGCTGTGGTTGCGTGACGAACTCGACGCCATCGACGGGCAACTGCACGCGGCCCTGCAGGCGCTGCTGCAACTGGCCGAGCGCGAGGCAGACACGCTGATGCCGGGCTTCACGCACCTGCAGACGGCCCAGCCAGTCACGCTCGGACACCACCTGCTGGCTTGGTTCGAAATGCTGGCACGCGACCGCGAGCGCTTCGCCGACTGCCGGCGCCGCGTCAACATCATGCCGCTGGGCGCCGCCGCCCTCGCCGGCACCAGTTTCCCCATCGATCGTGTCTATACGGCCGAACTGCTGGGTTTCGAGCGACCCACCGAGAACTCGCTCGACTCGGTCAGCGACCGCGACTTTGCGATCGAGTTTGTCGCCGCGGCCGCGCTGCTGATGACCCATTTCTCGCGCATGTCCGAAGAACTGGTGCTGTGGTCCTCGGCACAGTTCGGTTTTGTCAGTCTGGCCGATGCCTGGTGCACCGGCTCATCGATCATGCCGCAAAAGAAGAACCCCGACGTGCCGGAGCTGCTGCGTGGCAAGACCGGCCGCGTCAACGGACACCTGGTTGCGCTGCTGACACTGATGAAGGCCCAGCCGCTCGCCTATAACAAGGACAACCAGG
>DQBD01000010.1:5693-8220 GCA_003526065.1 Gammaproteobacteria bacterium
ACAAGGACAACCAGGAAGACAAAGAGCCACTGTTCGACACGGTCGACACAGTGCGCGACAGCCTGACCGCCTTCACCGGCATGCTGCCGGGGATGACCGTGAACACGGCGCGCCTGCGCGAGGCGGCGCGCGCCGGCTATGCCACGGCCACCGACCTGGCGGACTATCTCGTACGAAAGGGACTGCCGTTTCGCGACGCCCACGAGGTGGTCGGCCGCGCCGTGCGCGCCGCCGCCTCGGACGAACGCGACCTGGCGGACATGACCCTGGACGAACTGCGCGCCTTCTCGCCGCTGATCGACGCGGATATCTTCGACGTGCTGACGCTCGAAGGCTCGGTGGCGGCGCGCGACCACCTGGGCGGCACCGCGCCGCGCCAGGTCCGCGCCGCGGTGGGGCGTGCCCGTGCCCGCCTTGACAATATCTGACGCGATCGCCGAAGCTTTTAAGCTTTTTCAGGCTGATTTTTTAGTCGCTTTACGCCCATACGGGAATGCTTTTCGCTTCCTCGGGCAATGCCTGACTGGAGGCAACGCAACGCAGGGACGGATGGTTGCGTCGACAGGGTAACGGGGGAATTCACACATGACGTCGAACCAGGCACTCGCGGATTGGGTCCGCGACGTTGCAGCGCTCACCACACCCGACCACATCCACTGGTGCGACGGATCACAGGCCGAATACGACGCCCTGCTGGCCCAGATGCTCGACAGCGGAACGTTGATCGAACTGGACCCGCAGACCCGCCCGCGCAGCTACCTGCACCGCTCGGATCCGTCCGACGTGGCGCGCACCGAGCACCTGACCTTCGTGTGCACGGACGAGCGCGACGACGCCGGGCCCAATAACCAGTGGATGGACCCGGCCGAGGCACATGCCAAGCTGGACGCCCTGTTCGCCGGGGCCATGCGCGGACGCACCATGTATGTGGTGCCGTACTGCATGGGCCCGATCGACTCGCCACTGGCACGCTGCGGCGTCGAGATCACCGACAGCCCGTACGTGGCCGCCAGCATGCGCATCATGACGCGCATGGGCACCCAGGCCCTCAAGCGCATCGAGCGCGACGGCAGCTTTGTGCGCGGCCTGCATTCGCTCGGCGATCTCGACCCCGAGCGACGCTTCATCATGCACTTCCCGCATGAACTGATGATCCAGAGCATCGGCTCCGGCTACGGCGGCAATGCCCTGCTGGGCAAAAAGTGTCACGCCCTGCGCATCGCCTCCTATCAGGCGCGCCGGGAAGGCTGGCTGGCCGAGCACATGCTGGTCATGGGCATCGAGGACCCGCAAGGACGCCTGCATTACGTGGCGGCGGCGTTCCCGTCTGCCTGCGGCAAGACCAACATGGCGATGCTGATCCCGCCGATCGAGTACCAGGGTTGGAAGGTGCACACCATCGGCGACGACATCGCCTGGCTGCATGTCGGCGACGACGGCCGCCTGTGGGCCATCAACCCCGAGGCCGGTTTCTTCGGCGTGGCGCCCGGCACCAGCCGGCACACCAACGCCAACGCAGTCGACATGCTGCAGCACGACACCATTTTCACCAACGTCGCCCTCACCGAGGACGGACGGCCCTGGTGGGAAGGCCTGTCGGATGAAACACCGGCCTTCGACTGGCAGGGTCGGCCCTATGACCCGGCCAACGGTCCGGCTGCACACCCGAATTCACGCTTCACCGTGTCGGCCCAACAGTGTCCGTCCTGGTCCGACCAGGCCGAACGGCCATCCGGCGTGCCGATCTCGGCCATCATCTTCGGCGGCCGGCGCGCCTCCCTGGCGCCGCTGGTGCTCGAGGCCAAGAACTGGAACCACGGCGTGCTGCTCGGCGCCGGCATGGCCTCGGAGACCACCGCAGCCGCCACCGGCAAGGTCGGCGTGGTGCGACGGGATCCAATGGCCATGCAGCCGTTCTGCGGCTACCACTTTGGCGACTACTGGGCGCACTGGCTGTCCACCGGCGCACGCCTGACCCAGCCACCACGCATCTATCAGGTCAACTGGTTCCGCCGTGACGAGCAGGGCCGGTTCCTGTGGCCGGGTTTCGGCGAGAACCTGCGCGTCCTCAAGTGGATCATCGACCGCTGCCAGGGTCAGGTGGAGGCCGCCCAAACCCCGGTCGGCAACCTGCCGCTACACGGCGGCATCGACCTGACCGGGCTCGATGTGTCGCACGAGCACATGCAACAGTTGACCGAGATCGAACCCCAGGCCTGGCTGGACGAGCTGGACGAGGTCGGCAGCTTCCTGCATCGCTACGGGCCGCGTGTCCCGCAGGCCCTGCACGACGAGCGCGTCCGGGCAAGCCACGAGCTCAAGCGCCTGTTGAACAACTGAGCGGGCCCGCCTCCCCCACCGGCACACGGTCACGGGGAGGCGGACAGATACGAAAAAGCCGGCGAAATGCCGGCTTTTTCGTATCTGCGATTCACGGCCTTTCGGCCGTGAATCGCCACCACTTCGGTTACTCGCCTTCCGCCAGAGCCTTCATGCTCAAGCGAATGCGGCCCTGCTTGTCGACCTC
>DQBD01000204.1:0-841 GCA_003526065.1 Gammaproteobacteria bacterium
CGGTTGTCCAGCGCCGAGGGCAGGCGGAAGCCGTAATCGACCAGCACTTCCTTGCGCGAGCGGTCGCCGCGGTACATGGCGCGCAGCTGCGGCGTCATGACGTGCGATTCGTCCACCACCAGCAGCGCGTCGTGCGGCAGGTAGTCGAACAGCGTCGGCGGCGCCTCGCCGGGCTGCCGGCCGGACAGATACCGCGAGTAGTTTTCGATGCCGGAGCAGTAGCCGAGCTCCAGCAGCATTTCCATGTCGAAGCGGGTGCGCTCGTCCAGGCGCTGCGCTTCCAGCAGCTTGCCGGCGGCGCGCAGGGCGGCCAGGCGCGGGCCGAGCTCGTCGCGAATCTGCTCCACGGCGGCGCGGATGGTCTCGCGCGGGGTGACGTAGTGCGTCTTGGGGTAGATGGTCAGGCGCGGCACGCGGCGCTGGACGGCGCCGGTGAGCGGGTCGAAGAAGGCCAGCGACTCGACCTCGTCGTCGAACAGCTCGATGCGCACGGCGTCGGTTTCCGAGTCCGCCGGGAACACGTCGATGATTTCGCCGCGCACGCGGTAGGTGCCGCGCGTGAGGTTGAGGTCGTTGCGCGTGTACTGGAGCTCCGCCAGGCGGCGCAGGATGGCGCGCTGGTCGATGCGCTCGCCGCGCGACAGGTGCAGCACCATGCTCAGGTACATGCGCGGGTCGCCCAGGCCATAGATGGCCGACACGGACGCCACCACGATCACGTCCCGCCGCTCCAGCACCGCCTTGGTGGCGGACAGGCGCAGCTGCTCGATCTGCGCGTTGATGGAGGCGTCCTTCTCGATATAGGTGTCGGACGCCGGCACGTAGGCTTCCGGCTGGTAGT
>DQBD01000204.1:1126-8979 GCA_003526065.1 Gammaproteobacteria bacterium
TAGTAGGAAACGAAGTACTCGACCGCGTTGTGCGGAAAGAACTCCCGGAACTCGGCGTACAGCTGCGCCGCCAGCGTCTTGTTGTGCGCCAGCACCATGGTCGGACGCTGCACGGCCTGGATGACGTTGGCGACGGTAAAGGTCTTGCCGGAACCGGTGACGCCCAGCAGCACCTGCGCGTCCTCGCCGGCCTGCAAGCCCTCGATCAGGCGGGCGATGGCCTGCGGCTGGTCGCCGGACGGCGGAAACGGACTTTCAAGCTGGAACAGATCGGACATGGATACGGTGGCCTGGCCGGCGTGTCGACCGCCGCTTGGCGGTGCGGAATCTCGAATTTTTCAATGTGCCCCCGTATATTAGCGGCCCTTTTTTCTGCCACCCGCCCACATCGGGGTACCTGCCGTGGAACTGAAGCTCGCCGCCCGCATCGCCGCCATCAAGCCGTCCGCCACCATGGCCGTCACCGCCAAGGCCAAGGAGCTGCAGGCCGCTGGACGCAAGGTGATCGGTCTTGGCGCCGGCGAGCCGGATTTCGACACGCCGCAGCACATCAAGGACGCCGCCAAGAAGGCCATCGACAGCGGCTTCACCAAGTACACGGCGGTGGAAGGCACGCCGGAGCTGCGCAAGGCGATCTCCGCCAAGTTCGCGCGCGAGAACGGCCTCACCTACCAGCCGGCGCAGATCCTGGTGTCCAGCGGCGGCAAGCAGAGCTTCTACAACCTGGCGCAGGTGCTGCTGGAGGAAGGCGACGAGGTGATCATCCCGGCGCCGTACTGGGTGTCCTACCCGGACATCGTGCTGCTGGCGGGCGCCACGCCGGTGGCCATCGAAACCGGCCTCGACAGCCACTTCAAGATCAGCCCGGCGCAGCTGGAAGCGGCCATCACGCCGCGCACCAAGCTGCTGGTGCTCAACAGCCCGTCCAACCCCACCGGCAGCGTGTATTCCGAGGCCGAACTGAAGGCGCTGGGCGAGGTGCTGCTGCGCCACCCGCAGGTGTGGATCGCCAGCGACGACATGTACGAGCACATCCGCTGGGACGGCACGCAGTTCAGGAACATCGTCAACGCCTGCCCCGCGCTGTACGAGCGCACCATGGTGCTCAACGGCGTCTCCAAGGCGTACTCGATGACCGGCTGGCGCATCGGCTACGCCGCCGGTGACGCGCGCATCATCAGCGAAATGGCCAAGATCCAGTCGCAGAGCACGTCCAACGCCTGCTCCATCTCGCAGGTGGCCACGCTGGCGGCGCTGGAGGGCGATCAGTCCTTCATCAAGGACATGAACACCGCCTTCAAGCAGCGGCACGACTTCGTGGTGGCGGCGCTGAACGACATCAAGGGCATCCGCTGCGCGCCGGCCGACGGCGCGTTCTACTGCTTCTTCAGCGTGCAGGACGCCATCGCCGCCACGCCGGGCGTGAACGACGACGTCGCGTTCGCCGCCTGGCTGATGGAGCAGGCCGAGGTAGCACTGGTGCCGGGCAGCGCCTTTGGCGCGCCGGGCTATCTGCGCCTGTCGTTTGCCACCAGCATGCAGAACCTGGAAGAAGCCATGCGCCGCCTGAAGAACGCGCTCGGCTGAGCCAAATCGCGCCAAACCGCCGGCGCGGCTTGACCGCCCTGCCGGCCGGCTTCTAGACTACGCGCCCTCTTTTCCCCGGTAGCTCAGTCGGTAGAGCAAGTGACTGTTAATCACTGGGTCGGCGGTTCGAGCCCGTCCCGGGGAGCCATTTCTGAAAAGCGCGCATGATCGACACCCTGCCCAAGGCCCTGATCGCCACCGTCGTCGCCATCGTGGCGGTCGGCCTGGTGTTTGCCCTGATCGTCTGATCCTGCGCGGCTGATCCCGGCCGCCGCCCGGCGGCCCGATACCTCGCGTCTTCCCCCGGCATCCGCCGGCGCATGGCCCGGCTTTGGTGCACACGGCGCCCCACACTGGTCACACCGGTGCGCGCCGACCCCGGCCCCAGACACACCACCCCCCTGCAACCCGCGCCAGCACGCGCTTTTCCGGATTTGGCACGCTGCCTGCATTAGGAAAAGCGGCGGGGGCCGGGAACCCTTCCCCTCCTCCTCCTGATGGTGACTGGCACACACCATCCCGGCCCCCGCCTCTTTTCTACGGCCTCGCTGCTCCGGCGCGGCCACACGCTGCCGACACCAACCTCCCGCATAATCCAGGGCCCATTCCCTGCGTGGGTTGTCTGTCGGCATGAATCGCAGACCCGCGTCCTGCACACGCGCCCGCCTGCCCACCGTGCGCGGCGCCACAGGCGTCAGACCCAACGGCGTATCGCCGCAACACGCCGGTCACGACGCAGCGTGAGTCAGTTAAACGCACAACTGCTGGCCATCGTCGTCACCGTCGCCCTCCTGTTGGGGCCCGCGCTTGGGGCGGTCCTGCTGCTGCAATGGCGCAAGAAGACCACCCGCGCCCAGCGCCGCTCGCCGCTGACCTCGCACCTGCTGCGCCCGCCGGGCCACACACTGCGCCAGCCGTATGAGATCGGCTAAGTGGTCATCGCACCGGAAGGCGTGTTCGCGGTCGAGACCAAGGGCTACTCCAAGCCCAACCGCCACGGCGGCCCCGGCGAGGCGCGCGTGGTATTCGATGGCACGCACCTGACGCTTCCGGACTGGCGCAGCGACAGGCCGGTGCAGCAGGCCCTGCGCCAGGCACAGTGGCTGTCGAAGTGGCTGAGCAGCGCCACCGGTGAGCCGGTGCGCGCACTGCCGGTATTGGCGCTGCCCGGCTGGTACGTGGAGCGCCGCGGCCTTGGCACGGTGCGGGTTTTCAACGGCAAGGAGCTGGCCACCCACCTGCTTCGCTCCCGCGGCGCGCAGCCCCTGTCGGCCGAGCAGCTGCGCCGTGTCGTCCACCAGGTGGAACAGCGTTGCCGGGATGTGTCGGCGCTCTACCGGGACAGCGACAAGGCGGCCTGAGCGCTGCCGCCCAAACTTGCCCGCGCGCACCCCAGGCCGTACAAAGCTACAGACGCCACCGGAGGGGCAGCGTGAAATCGACCATCGCCCGCTTCAGCATCCGCCATGTGCAGCACATCGACGAGCATGGCAAGGCCCGCGGCCGTCCGCCGCGTGTGTCACCGGACACGTTGCGCCGCCTGTACCGCTGGATGATGCTCACCCGCCGCTTCGACGAACGCGCGGTGCGCCTGCAACGCACCGGCCAGCTCGGCACGTACGCGTCCTGCCTCGGGCACGAGGCGCTGCACGTGGGCGTCGCCGCCGCCATGCGCGCCGCGGACGTGCTGCTGCCCAGCTACCGCGAGGCCGGCGCCCTGCTGCTGCGCGGCGTGACCATGACCGAGCTGCTGCGCTACTGGGGCGGCGACGAGCGCGGCAGCGACTTCGCCGGCCCCAAACAGGACTTTCCCTACTGCGTGCCGATCGCCACCCAGTGCACACAGGCCGCCGGGGTCGCCAGCGCCATGCGCCTGCGCGGCGAACGACGCGTTGCCGTGTGCTTCCTGGGTGACGGCGCCAGCTCCAAGGGCGACTTCTACGAGGCACTCAACCTGGCCGGCGTGTGGCAGCTGCCGCTGGTGTTCGTGATCGCCAACAACCGCTGGGCCATTTCGGTGCCGCTGAGCAAGCAGACCGCCTGCGCCACGCTGGCGCAGAAGGCCATCGCCGCCGGCCTGCCCGGCGAGCAGGTGGACGGCAACGACCTGCTGGCCGTGCGCGAGGCGACCAGCCGCGCCGTGAACCGCGCCCGGCGCGGCGGCGGACCGACGCTGATCGAGGGCCTGACCTATCGCCTGGGCGACCACACCACGTCCGACGACGCCCGCCGCTATCGGCCGGACGCCGAAGTCAGCGCCGCCTGGCAGGGCGAACCGCTGGCGCGCCTGCGCCAGTTCATGGTGCACGGCGGCGGCTGGAGCGCGGGTGAGGAAGAACGCCTGATCGCCGACTGCGATGCGCAGGTGGAAGAAGCCGTGGCGGCCTATCTGGCCACGCCACCGCCCCGGCCGCCGGACATGTTCACCCACCTGTTCGCCGAACTGCCGGCCAGCCTGGCCCCACAGCGCGCGGCGGTGACCGGAGGCGAACATGGCTGAGTGCACACTGGTCGAGGCGGTGAACCTGGCCCTGGCGCGGGCCCTGGCAGACGATCCGGACGTGGTGGTGCTGGGCGAGGATGTCGGCGTCAACGGCGGCGTGTTCCGCGCCACGGTCGGCCTGCAGGAACGCTTTGGCGAACGCGTGATGGACACGCCGCTGGCGGAGAACCTGATCGCCGGCGTGGCGGTCGGCATGGCCGCCGAGGGGCTGCGGCCGGTGGGCGAGATCCAGTTCTCGGGCTTCATCTACCCGGCCATCGACCCGCTGATCAGCCACGCCAGCCGCCTGCGCAACCGCACCCGCGGCCGCCTCACCTGCCCCATGGTGCTGCGCGCACCGTGCGGTGGTGGCATCCATGCGCCGGAGCATCACTCCGAGAGCAACGAGGCCATGCTGGCGCACATTCCGGGCCTGCGGGTGGTGATGCCGTCCTCGCCGGCGCGGGCCTACGGCCTGCTGCTGGCCGCCATCCGCGACCCGGACCCGGTGGTGTTTCTGGAGCCGGCACGCATCTACCGCGCCATCAAGGAGGACGTGACCGACACCGGCGAGGCCCTGCCGCTGGACGTGTGCTTCGTGCTGCGCGAAGGCAGCGACCTGACACTGGTCAGCTGGGGCGCCTGCGTGCACGACTGCCTGTCGGTCGCCGACACGCTGGCCGACAGCGGCGTCAGCGCCGAGGTGATCGACGTCGCCACGCTGCGCCAGCTCGACACCGACACCCTGCTGGGCTCGGTGGCCAAGACCGGACGCTGCGTGATCGTGCACGAGGCGCCGTACAGCGGCGGCTTCGGCGCCGAAATCGCCGCCCTGCTGGCAGGCCCCGGCCTGTTCTCGCTGCTGGCGCCGGTCGAGCGCGTCACCGGCTACGACACCATCATGCCGCTGGCGCGCCTGGAACACGCCTACCTGCCCGGCCCGGAGCGCATCCTGGCCGCCGCCCACCGCGTCCTGGAGCACTGAAGCGATGAACGAACCGGCCAAGGTGTTTGCGCTGCCCGACCTGGGCGAGGGTCTGGCCGAGGCGGAACTGCTGTCCTGGCATGTCGGCCCCGGCGACCATGTGGTGGAAGGCCAGCCGCTGGCATCGGTGGAGACCGACAAGGCGGTGGTGGAAGTACCCTCGCCGCGCGCCGGCGAAATCGCTGCCCTGTGCGCCGAGGTGGGCGCCCGCGTGGCGGTCGGCGCGCCGCTGGTGGAGTTCGTCGGTGGCGCCAGCGCAGACACCGGCACGGTGGTCGGCAATGTGGAGACGGAAGGCACGGTGCTGGAGGAGACCGCGCACAGCGTCGGCGGCCGACCGACCGCCGGCATCCGCGCCACACCCGCCGTGCGCGCCCTGGCCAAGCGCCTGGGCGTGGACCTGGGCTCGGTGACACCGAGCGGGCCCAACGACACCATCACCAAGGCCGACGTGGAACGGGTGGCGCGCATCTATGCCGAAACCGGACCGCTGGAGGAACTGACCGGCACGCGCCGGGCGATGGCCGTCAACATGGCCCGCACGCGCGATGAAGTGGCCACCGCGGCGCTGTTCGACGAGGCCGACATCCACGCCTGGCCGACCGGCAGCGACCCCATGGCGCGCCTGCTGCGGGCGCTGGTGGCCGGCTGTCAGGCGGAACCGGCGCTCAACGCCTGGTACGACAGCGAAGACATGGGGCGGCGGCTGCTGAAGAAGGTCGACATCGGCATGGCCGTGGACAGCCCGGAAGGCCTGTTCGTGCCGGTGCTGCGCGACGCCGGCGCGCTGGACCTGGCCGGTCTGCGCGACGCGGTGGACCAACTGTTGGCCGGCGTGCGGGCGCGCAGCCTCACGCCCGAGCAGCTGCGCGGCGCCACCGTCATGCTCAGCAACTTCGGCCCGCTCGGCGGACGCCACGCGGTGCCGCTGCTGGTGCCGCCGGTGGTGGCCATCCTCGGCGCCGGCCGCGCCTACGACGCCGTGGTGGCCGCCGACGGCCAGCCGGCCGTGCACCGCGTACTGCCGCTGTCGCTGAGCTTCGACCACCGCGTGGTGACAGGGGGTGAGGCCGCGCGCTTCTTAATGGCCGTCAAGGCCGACCTCGAACAGTCCGGCTAACGTTTCACGACACCCTGCGCAACCACCCCCAAAACACACAGCACCCCGCCCGCCTATGAACACACACTCCTGGGTCCACCGCCGCGTGCGGTGTCGTGTCACCTTGCGCCAGTTGACCCTGGGCCTGCTGACGACCGTCCTGTGCGGCTGCGGCGGCCTGCTGCCGCGCTCCGACCAGTCGGTGAACGTGACGTGGAAGAGTTTCGACGAGGCCAAGGCGGCGTTTGACCGCATCCAGCCGGGCTTCACTTCGGTGTCCGACCTGGAACCGCTCGGCTTCGACCCCTACACGTCGCCCAACACGACCATCCTCACGTACCTGGACGTGATCAAGTACTTCATGCCGAATCAGTCGATTCGCCTGGACGATCTGGACCCGGCGGTGCAGGCGTGCATCCGCGCGCGCAACGCCTGCCGCGGCTTTCGCATGTCGGCCGGCGAGACGCACAGCAAGCGCCACGGCAGCGTGGTGCTGGATTTGTTCAACTTCCGCCGCCGCGCCACGCAAAGTGGCTGGCAGTTCACCGCCCTGCTGCTGGCCCACGACGACCGCATCACCTACAAGCTGTGGGGCGGGCAACCCAAGCTGGACGGGCGCACCGACCGCCGCAACCCGCTCGGCCCGCTGCAGAGCATGGACGACGTGTTGCCGGCGGTGGTGCAGTAGGGCGCTTACAGGTTTTTGCGCAGACGCTCGTAACCGCGCAGGATTTCGTCGCCGGCCAGCTTGGCCGTGGCCAGCAGTTCGCGCGCCGTGTCACCGCCGATCTCCGCCGCCGTGCCCGCCTTCTCGCGCAGCTCCGACAGCCGCTTTTCGAGCTGCTGCCACTCCTCCTGCGCCTCCAGGCGCGCCAGGTGGGCCTGTACCAGCAGTTCGTCGCGCTGCGCGGCCAGGTTGTCCAGCAGCGTCTTCAGGTCTTCGCGTGGGTTCATGAGACGTCCTCCGATTGACAGTCGCAGTCACCATCCGGCCACACACGCGCCGGGATTGCCCTGATTATCCTCAGGCCGGCACCACACACCAGCCGGCTCGCCCGGGCGCGTCAATCCGCCGGCAGCAGGCCCCGCGCGACCAGCCAGGCCCGCGCATCGGCGGCGTCCTGCTCGAACCATGCCTGTGCGCTGCCGAGCCGGAAGCTGTAACCCCAGGCGTCCATGTCCTGCATCAGGCGCCGGCGGCCGACACCGGGCAGCCGGTCGGCCAGCACGATCTGCAGATAGCAGACCGCGCATTCCTCCAGATCATCGCCCCCCGCGTCGGTGTGCAGCCCGGCGCGCCGCGAGGCGTCCATGCACAGCCAGTGACAGGCCTCGTGCAGCGCCGAATGCACCGGCGTGTCGGCGCGCACGTAGAGCCGGTCGTCGACCAGGCCGGCCTCCGCCTCGCCCCAGTAGCTGCCGGGAATGTCGGCCTGCGGCGCCAGCCACGCCAGCATCAGGCCACGCGCCCGCAGCAGGGCCTCCAGGCCTGCCGCGTCGATATCCGCCAGGCGCAGCACCCGTGCCGTCACGACGGCTGGCCGAACCGGTACAGGGCCACGTGCGGCGCCACCGGGATGGGGACCCCGCCCGTCAGCCCGGCGTCGGCGCCCAGCTCCCGCACCCGCGCCGGCGCCAGCCGGATGGCCAGCGACGGCCCGGGTGGCGGCGGCACCGGCAGGAATTCCACCACCGCCAGC
>DQBD01000232.1:0-161 GCA_003526065.1 Gammaproteobacteria bacterium
AACAGCGTGGCGGTGGTCATCGGCGCCATGGTCATCGCACCGCTGCTCGGCCCGAACATTGCCTTCGGTCTCGGCACGGCGCTGGGCGACGCCGCGCTCATGCGCAAGGCAACCCTGGCCAGCCTGGTGGGCATCGCGTTGGTGGTCGCCCTGGCCGCCGG
>DQBD01000232.1:470-2014 GCA_003526065.1 Gammaproteobacteria bacterium
ACCCGGGTCGGACTCGATTCGGTCGCACTGGCGCTGGCCGCCGGCGCCGCGGCCGTGCTGTCCCTGACCACCGGACTTTCGAGCGTGCTGGTGGGCGTCATGGTCGCCGTGGCACTGCTGCCACCGGCGGTCACGCTTGGCTTGATGCTAGGCAGCGGCCAGCTCGTGCTGGCAGCCGGTTCCGGCCTTTTGCTGGCGGTGAACCTGGTGTGCGTGAACCTCGCCAGCAACGTGGTGTTTCTGGTCAAGGGCGTGTATCCGCGCACCTGGTTCGAACAGCAGCGCGCCAAGCGCGCGACGCGGGTCTATGCGCTGATGTGGGTCGTCACGCTGCTGGTGCTGATGCTGCTCATCTACGCGCACCAACTGCTGCGCGGCGGAGGGGGCTGACGCTCAGCGCTTTCTGACCACAATCAGGTACCGCTCGCCGTCCGGTACCACGCCACACAGGCTGTCGCCGGACTGCTCGCAATACGCGGCGAAGTCTCCCGGCGCCTTGCTGTCGGTGGCGATCACCTTCAGACACTGCCCGGACTGCATCGTGTTCAAGGCCCGGCGCGCCTTGAGTACCGGCAGTGGACACAGCAGACCGGTGGTATCCAGCTCCTGGTCGGCGGTCGGCAAGGGGGAAAAATCACTCATGACGGACATGCACTGGCGTAACTTGCGCTAAAGCATACTGTCTCAACGCTTCGTATCGCCCACTGCCTGCCCACCGCTGCCCGCTGCCATGCCCCGTCGCCCACTGCTCCTGTTGCTCTGCCTGACGCTGTGCCTGCCCGGCACCAGCGCCGAAATCGAGTTGCCGGAAATCGGCGATGCCGCCGGCGGGTTGCTGTCGGGCCAGATCGAACAGCGGATCGGCGTCGCCTTCATGCGCCAGGTACGTCAGAACATGACCGTACTGGATGACGCACTGGTCAACGGC
This sequence comes from Gammaproteobacteria bacterium, assembly GCA_003526065.1. Next base: position 1,399 of record DQBD01000232.1, read on the forward strand.
TATGTCCAGGGGCTTGGGCTGCGCCTGAGCCGCAACAGCAGCGACGCCCAGCGCGGTTTCGATTTCTTCGTCGTGCACGACCCCACCTTGAATGCGTTCGCCGGTCCCGGCGGCTATATCGGCGTCAACAGCGGGCTCATCCTGACCACCGAGCGCGAGGACGAACTGGCGTCCGTGCTGGGCCACGAAATCGCCCACGTCACCCAGCGCCACCTGCCCCGCGCGCTCGAACACCAGCAGCGGATGAGCGTGCCCACCATCGCCGCCATGCTCGGCGCCATCATTCTGGGCGCCTACGGCGGTGCCGATGCCGGCGCCGCCGCCATCACCGCGGTGCAGGCCGGCGCCGTCCAGAACCGCATCGACTTCACCCGCCAGAACGAGGCCGAGGCCGACCGCATCGGCATCCAGACCCTTGCTGCGGCAGGCTTCGACGCCCGCGCCATGGCCGATTTCTTTGGCCGCATGCACCAGGCGGCGCGCTTCTCGGCCGGCGAGATCAGCCTCTTGGTGGCGACCACGGTGGTCGAGGTCGGCGTCGACGTGCCCAACGCCACGGTCATGGTGATCGAGCATGCCGAGCGCTTCGGCCTCGCCCAGCTGCACCAGCTGCGCG
>DQBD01000232.1:2178-2400 GCA_003526065.1 Gammaproteobacteria bacterium
TCCTGCGCACCCACCCCGTCACACTGAACCGCGTCGCCGAGGCGCGGGACCGGGCGGCGGCAGCACCGCGCCGCCGGCTTCCGGATCGAGGCATGTTCCAGCACATGCGCGAACGGGTGCGGGTTCTGACGGCGGCCTCGGCTACCGACGCCCTGCGCTACTACGCACAAAACCCCATGCCCGAGCAGCCGATGGCGGCACGTGCCTGGCGCTACGGCCAGG
>DQBD01000232.1:2730-2914 GCA_003526065.1 Gammaproteobacteria bacterium
CTGGCCGCACTGCGCGCGCAGGATCCGGACTTCCTGCCCTATCGGGTGGCCGAGGTGGAACGGGCCCTGGCAATCAACCAGCCGGCCCGCGCGCGCGAGCTGGCGCGTGACGACCTCAGGCTCTATCCCGGCGAGCAGGCGCTGCTGCGCCTGCTCGGGGAGGCGGAGCTACGCGCCGGCGAAA
>DQBD01000232.1:3141-3336 GCA_003526065.1 Gammaproteobacteria bacterium
GCTGCGCCTGCTCGGGGAAGCGGAGCTGCGCGCCGGCGAACCGGCCACCACGCGCGCCCTGTTGATCGACCAGGCCCGTCGCGAACATCCGTCACCAAAGGTGCTGGAACTGCTGGCACGCGCCGCCGAACAGCGCGGCGACCGCATCGAGGCCTACCAGATGCGCGCCGAGTACCACGTACAGAACGGTCACCT
>DQBD01000232.1:3685-4016 GCA_003526065.1 Gammaproteobacteria bacterium
CGCGCCGCGGCCAGGCTGCTGGAGCACCGCCACGGCGCGTTCTGACCGCACGTCCACGCACGGTACCGAACGTGCGTTTACTTTCCCGCGGGCGCTGGATACCATGCGGCAAGATCAAGGACGAGCGAGGAGAACGCCATGGATGCGCGTGTTGCCGCCGATGTTCTGAGCGATCTGGTTGACTTCCGAAACGGTTCGGTCAACCGGCGCATCTTCTGGGACGAGGACATCTACCAGCTGGAACTGGAGCGACTGTTCGCCCGCAGCTGGCTGTTCGTGGCCCACGAAAGCCAGATTCCCCGGCCCGGTGACTTCCTGACCACCTACATGG
>DQBD01000232.1:4249-10233 GCA_003526065.1 Gammaproteobacteria bacterium
GACTTCCTGACCACCTACATGGGTCAGGACAACGTCATCGTGGCAAGGCACACGGACGGCGCGATCCGTGTGTTTCTCAATTCCTGCCCGCACCGCGGCAACCGCATCTGCTTCGCCGACCGCGGCCACGCCCGGCGTTTCACCTGCAACTACCACGGCTGGTCGTTCGCCAGCGACGGCGCGCTGCTGGGCATGCACGAGGAAAGCCACTACGAGGGCTGGATCGACAAGTCCGAATGGGGCCTGCTGAACGCCCGCGTGGAAACCTACAAGGGCCTGGTGTTCGCCTGCTTCGACAGCGAGGCGCCCTCCCTGGATACCTTCCTCGGGGACTACCGCTGGTATCTGGACATCGTGCTCGACCAGACCGACGCCGGCACCGAGTTCATCGGTGGCTGCATCAAGAACGAGTTCGACTGCAACTGGAAGTTCGGCGCCGAGAATTTCATCGGCGACTCGCTGCACGCCTCGTGGACCCACGACTCCGGCTCGCGCGCCATGACCGCCGGCCACCCGGTACCGGACTACATGCCGGTGGACCCGCTGTCGTTCCACGCCAACGCCAACGGCCACGGCTGGGAGGGCGGCGTCGACGGCATCGGCACGCTGGGCCTGACGTTCATGAACAAACCACACGTGCTGGCCTACTACGAACGCAAGCGCGACGCGATGGTCCGTCGACTCGGCGAGCTGCGCGGGCGACGCATTTTCGGCTCGGTGATATCGGCCACGGTGTTTCCGAATTTCTCGTTCCTGCCCGGCATCGCCACCATGCGCGTGTGGCTGCCCAAGGGGCCGCGGCGTATCGAGCTGCGCGCCTGGACCATCGTCAACAGCGACATGCCGGACGACGTGCGCGACGCCGTGCTGCACTCGTGCGCCCAGACCTTCTCGCCCGGCGGCGTGATGGAGATGGACGACGGCGAGAACTGGGAGAACGCCACCAAGGCCAACGAGGGCGTGATCACACGCCAACAGCGTCTGCACTACGGCCTTCGCGTGGGCAGTGCCGGCCCGGACCCGGACCTGCCGGGCAACGTCAGCCGGCCGATGTACTCGGACGTCAATCAGCTCGCCTTCTACCGGCGCTGGATGGACTTCATGACGGCCGATTCGTGGGCCGACATCCCGCACCGCCGCTGAACCGGAGCCCCGCATGGACCGCACCGCCGCCATCGACACCCTGCTGCTGTGGCACGAGGCCTACGGCTTTCTGGTACGCGAAGCCCGTGCCCTGGACGAAGAGGACTACGACACCTGGTTCAGCCTGCTGGCGCCGGACCTGCATTACTGGATGCCGGCGCGCGAAACCGTGTTCCGGGCCGATGAGGCGCCCGACGACCCGCGCCGGATGTATTTCTACAACGAGACCGTGGACACGCTGCGCCAGCGCGTGGCGCGTCTGGGTACCGGCACGGCCTGGTCCGAGAATCCGCGCACGCGCTACCGGCACCTGGTGACCAACGTGGAGGCCGTGCCCGGCGAAGCGCCGGACACCGTCGCCGTGCGCTCGAACGTGCTGGTCTACCGCAACCGCCTGGAGCGCGAGGAGTACTGGCTGGTGGCGGCACGCGAGGACCTGCTGCGGCGCACGGCCGACGGGCTGCGCCTGGCCCGGCGCAAGATCACGCTGGACCAGAACACGCTGTTGTCGAAGAACCTCAACGTCTACCTGTAACGCCCGGCCTCAGCCACCGGACGCGCGCGTAACGGCCAGCCGCTGCACCGGCCCCGCCCGGCCGACGGCTGCCAGCAGCTGCTGTCCCGCGGTGGCGATGCCGTCCGCGTCCAGCCCGAACCGCGCCAGCTGCGTCGCCGGGTCGCCATGCTCCACCAGCACGTCCGGCACCGCCAACAGGCGTGTGGGCACGTGGATTCCCTGCCCTGCCAGCGCCTCCAGCACGGCGCTGCCGAAGCCACCGGCCAGGGCGTGCTCTTCCACCGTCACCAGCGCGCCGCAGCGGCGCGCCAGCGCCGCGATGGCCGGCAAATCCAGCGGCTTGACGAAACGGGCGTTGAACACGGCCGCCTGTACGCCCTGCGCCGCCAGGCGCTCGGCCGCCTCCAGCGCCGGCGCCACGCGGCTGCCGAGCGCCACGATGGCCAGATCGTTCCCTTCGCGCAGCTGCTCGCCGCGGCCGATCTCCAGCGGGCGGATCTGCGGCTCCAGCGGCACGCCCAGACCGTTGCCGCGCGGGTAGCGCACGGCCGCCGGGCCGGGGTACTCGATGCCCGTGCGCAGCATCCGCCGCAGCTCGTTCTCGTCCTTGGGGGCCATCAGCACCAGGTTGGGCAGGCACCGCAGGTAGGCGATGTCGTACAAGCCCTGGTGGGTGGCGCCGTCGGCGCCCACCAGCCCCGCCCGGTCCAGCGCCAGCGTGACATCGAGGTTCTGCAGGCTCACGTCGTGCACCACCTGGTCGAAGCCGCGCTGCAGGAATGTCGAATAGATGGCCGCCACCGGTTTCATGCCGGTGGTCGCCAGCCCGGCCGCGAAGGTGACGGCGTGCTGCTCGGCGATGCCGACATCAAACATACGGTCAGGGAATTCATGACCAAATAGATCCATGCCTGTGCCGCCCGGCATGGCGGCTGTAATGCCAACGATCTTTTCATCGTTTTTAGCTTCTTCGATCAGGCTCTCGGCATATATTTTTGTGTATGACGGGATGCTTGATTTGGCTTTGTATTGAGCGCCTGTCACAACATCGAATTTTGATACACCATGCATTTTATCAGCGGAGCTTTCCGCAGGCATATAGCCTTTGCCCTTTTTGGTGATCGCATGGATCAGCACAGGGCCGAGATGGTCGCTGTCACGCACATTGCGCAAAATCGGTAGCAAGTGATCAAGGTTATGACCGTCAACAGGGCCGATATAGTAAAAGCCCATTTCTTCAAATAAAGTGCCGTGCCCTAGCGCCAGACGTGCGGTTTCTTCGGCGCGTTTTGCAGCGCGCTGTAACGGAGAAGGCAGCATATCGGCAACCTTTTTGGCCATATCACGTGCACCAAGATAAGGCTTGGATGAAACAAGGCTGCTTAAATAGCGGCTCATCGCGCCGACAGGCGGGGCGATCGACATATCGTTATCGTTCAGGATAACAATAAGGCGGTTTTTCATGGAGCCTGCATTATTCATAGCTTCATAAGCCATACCAGCACTGATCGAGCCATCACCGATGACGCAAATCACGTTATTGTCTTTGCCGTTCAGATCGCGTGCGACAGCCATGCCGAGACCAGCAGAAATAGAGGTAGATGAGTGCGCGGCACCAAACGGGTCATATTCAGACTCGCTGCGCTTGGTAAAGCCGGATAGGCCGCCGCCTTGGCGCAGTGTTGTAATGCGGTCTTTGCGGCCTGTCAGAATTTTATGCGGATAACATTGATGCCCGACATCCCAAATGAGGCGGTCATCAGGTGTATTAAAGACGCTGTGAATGGCAACAGTCAGCTCGACCACGCCCAGACNNCGTGCTGCTCGGCGATGCCGACGTCGAAGAACCGCTCCGGCAGCGCCTGCGCGAAGCGGCTGAGTCCGGTGCCGCCGGCCATGGCGGCGGTGATGGCGACGATGCGCGGATCGGCCTTGGCCAGCTGGATCGCCGCGTCGGCGAACACCGCGGTGTACGACGGTGCCGGCGCGGCCGGCTTGGGCATGTCGCCGGTGGCGGTGTCGAACGGCGTCACACCGTGGTATTTGAGCGGGTCCTGCTCGGCCGGCGCGTACCCCGCCCCCTTGCGCGTGATGGCATGCACCAGCACCGGTCCCTCGCCGGTCCTGAGCATGCCGCGCGCATTGCCCAGGGTCTCCAGCAGCGCCGGCAGGTCGTGGCCGGACACCGGCCCGACGTAGCGGAAGCCGAACGCCTCGAACAGCGCCGCCGGTGTCAGCAGCGCCTTGGCGGACCGCTCGGCGCGGCGGGCCAGCTGCTGCAGTGGCTGCGGCAACGGCGCCAGCACATCCTTGGCCAGACGGCGCAGGCGCCGCGCCGGCGGCGCCGACAGCGTGCGCGACAGGAAGGCACCGATCGCGCCGACGTTCGGCTCGATGGACATTTCGTTGTCGTTCAGCACCACCAGCAGGTTGGACTGCCTGATGTGGCCGGCATGGTTCAGCGCCTCCATCGCCATGCCGGCGGTCAGCGCCCCGTCGCCGATCAGCGCCACCGCGCAGGCGTCCTCGCCGGCCGCCTGCAAGCCGCGGGCCATGCCCAGCGCCGCCGAGATGGAGGTGCCGGCGTGACCGGCGCCGAAATCGTCGAACGCCGACTCACTGCGGCGCAGGAACTTCGCCGGTCCGCCCTCCTTGCCGATGCGGGCAAAGCCCTCACGCCGACCGGTCAGCAACTTGTGCGCGTATCCCTGGTGGCCGACGTCCAGCACCAGCCGGTCGCGCGGGGTGTCGAACACGTGGTGCAGCGCCACCAGCAGTTCCACGGCGCCGAGACTGGAAGCCAGATGGCCACCGCTGCGCGCCACCTGGGTGACGATCTCCTCACGCAGCGCGGCCGCCACCTCGGTCAGCGCGGACGCCGGCAGCGCGCGCAGGTCGGCCGGTGTGTGGATGCTATCGAGCAGGTTCGCGTTCATCGGAAGACTCCTGCGACTGACATGAGGGGGTGTGCCCGGATGGCCGCCCGGTGGCAGCCTCCTGGCGCAAGTCGTAGCGGCGCTCGCAGTAGGCGGCGTCCTCCACCCATAAACGCCGGGCGGCGAAACGCATGTACGGCGCGATCAGGGCGCCCAGCCGGCGCGCCACGGCGAAACCCGGCCGCGACGAGGTGGCGAACACCGCCTCGGTGATCTGGCAACGATCCGTCCCCAGTGCCGTGCCGTGCGTCTCCACCACCGAGCCCGCGCCCTCGCCGTCGACGATGGTCATGGCAATGCAGCGCGCCTGCGGGCAGTGAAAGCGCGCGTCCACCTCGATTGCCAGCGGACCGGCCACACGAAACGCCACCCGCACGGTGATGCTGTCATCGACACGCTCGAGCACCGCCAGACGGGCGAAGGAATGGCGGTGAAAGTGCGCGCCGTGCCAGGGGTCGAGGCGGTTCTCCAGCACCTCGCGCGGGCTGCAGCGCGCCGGCAGCGTCATCACCGACACCAGCGCCGACGCCGGGCGCAGCGGCAACACCGGCGCCGGCAGCGGCGCCTCGCCGGGCAGCTGCACCCACACCAGCGTGCCGTCGTCGTGGGTCGGCAGCAGCGGACTGCACGGCGCCGCCACATCGAACGCCAGCCCGTGCCAGGGACAGACCAGGTGCCCGTCCGCCAGGTGCCCGTCCGACCAGCGCGCGCCCAGGTGCGGGCACCGATCGTCCGTCGCGTGCACACCCTGCGCTCCGCGCCAGAGCACCAGCGGGCGTCCGAGCACCCGTACCGCCAGGGGCTTCCTGCGCAGCGCCGCGGACGCCGCCGCCAGCGCCCGCGCCCGCTCTTGCGCCTGGGGGCCGCCGAGGAAGACCAGCAGCACGTTGTGCGTTTCGCGATAGGCCTTGAGCTCCGCCTTTCCCGGCACGCCATCCAGATAGAAATTGATGGCGCCAAGCCAGGCTTGTCCGGGCACGGTCTGCGGAGCGAGAACCCGGCTCTGGAAACCTTCCGAGAACGCGCGCAGGAAATTGATCAGATCCCAGCGTTCGTCATCGGACAGCCTATCGCCGAATGGCGGCATGCCGCTTTCCGGGATTCCGTGAGTGAGCCACCAGTACATGTCGCCGGCCGTATGCAGTGCCGTATGGGGCTCGCTCAGATCCGCCGGCGGTCGGGCAAGGCTGGCGCCGGCGGGTCCGTCGCCGCGGCCACCGGCACCGTGGCAGGCGGCGCAGTGTTCGCCGTACAGCGCGCGGCCGCTGGCAACAGAGACAGTGAGGTAAGGCACCTGCGAGCGCTTGTAGGTGGTGGGGTACGCCGGCACGGCCAGTGCCCAGCCGAGTGTGCCGGCGCCCGCCAGCAAGCCGGCTGCGCCCAGCCGT
>DQBD01000266.1 GCA_003526065.1 Gammaproteobacteria bacterium
CAGGTATTCGCCGGCAATCTCGCCGAGCTTGCCGAACAGCACGACACTGTGCCATTCGGTGTTCTCCTTGCGCTCGCCCGTCTGCTTGTCGCGCCACTGTTCGCTGGTCGCGATGCGCAGGTTGGCCACCGCGGCGCCGCCGGCGGTGTAGCGCACTTCGGGATCGCGCCCCAGGTTGCCGACCAGAATCACCTTGTTCACTCCGCGTGCCATGCCCGCCTCCGTATTTCCGTGTATCGCATCATCTGTTCCATCCGCGCACCGTAGAGGAACACCGTCAGGCGGGAGCGGCGGAAAACCGCTCGACGCTGGTGGCCTCGAAAGTGCGTCCGTCGACCCGCAGGTAGGCTACACCCTCCTCCGGAATCACTACCGCCTCGGCGACACCGCCGATGCGCATGAGTTCATCGGTCAGCTGGCGCGCCCGATCGGGACTGAGGCGGCCGACCTCGATCAGCCGCGTCTGCAGGTGCGCCGGCGCCCGCAGACCAGTGGACACCAGCAACCACACCGCGCACAGCGCGAGACCCGCCCACAACACGCCTTCGGTGCCATGGTGCCCGCGCAGCCAGCCGGCGCCCGCGCCGCCCAGAAACGCGCCCAGAAACTGCGAGGTTGAATACAGGCCCATGGCGGTGCCGCGACCGGCCATGGGGGCCAGGCGCGACATCATGGACGGCAGCGTCGCCTCGAGCACATTGAACGCAATCAGGAACGTCAACAGCGCCAACGCGACGCCCCACACCGCGTGACCGACGCCGAGCAACATCAGCACCGCAACACCCAACAGCGCCACCATGGCCACGAACACAGGCTTCAGGCGGGCGCGGCGCTCGGCGTAGACGATCAGCGGCACCATGACGACGATGGACAGCACGACCGTCGGCAGATACAGCCACAGGTGTTGCCCGAGCGGCAGGTCAAGCTGATCGCGCAGCAGCGGCGGCAGGATCACGAACATGCCGGTCATCAGCGCATGCAGCGCCAGGATGCTGAAGTCCAGGCGCAACAGGTGCGGGTCGCTGAGCGCGGCGCGGAACTGGCCGGCCGGCGCCTGCACCTGCCGCGCGGCGACCGGCGTTGGCACCTGCCACCACAGCAAGGCCACCATGACCAGCGCCAGCGCGGCAATCAGCCAGAAAATACCCGGCACGCCGATGCCTGCCGCCAGGACCGGCCCCAGCGGCAGGGACACCAGGTAGGCGCCACCGATGCTGATGCCGATGGCCGCCATGCCCTTGCTGCGCTGCTCCGGCCGCAGCAGGTCGGCCAGCAGCGCCATGATCGGCGCCGCCACGGCCCCCGCACCCTGCAGCGCGCGCCCCAGCACCATGCCCGACGCGGTCTGCGCCAGCGCCGCCACCACGCTGCCGATGGCGAACAGCATCAGGCCGGCGGTGATGACCGGCTTGCGGCCGAAGCGGTCCGAAGCGTTGCCGAAGGGAATGCCGAACACAGCCTGGGTCAGGCCGTAGGTGCCCACGGCCAGGCCGACCAGCAACGGCGTCGAGCCGGGCAGGTGTTCCACGTACAGTGCCAGTACCGGCAGCAGCAGGAACAGGCCCAGCATGCGCAGGATGTAAATGGCCGACAGGGCGCCGGTGACGCGCCGTTCGCTGGGAGTCATGTAAACCGAGGGCGGTGAAAACGCGAAGCCATCCGGTGCACCGGCGGCGGGCCCGCATTATCCGGCGCGGCCACCGGCCACCACAAGCCGCCGTGTCTGGCCGCTTTGCGCAGGACTCGACCCGGCCCGTAACATGGCCTGTTTGCAGCCACTCACCGCCACAGGCCGTCATGAGCAGCCCCGAAGGTCACGCCGCCATCCGCATCCGCGGCGCGCGCACGCACAACCTGAAGAACATCGACCTCGACCTGCCGCGCGACAGGCTGACGGTGATCACCGGCCCATCCGGCTCGGGCAAGTCCTCGCTGGCGTTCGACACGCTGTACGCGGAAGGTCAGCGGCGTTACGTGGAGTCGCTGTCCGCCTATGCGCGGCAGTTCCTGTCGGTGATGGAAAAGCCGGATGTCGACCACATCGAGGGCCTGTCGCCGGCCATCTCCATCGAGCAGAAAAGCACCTCGCACAACCCACGCTCGACCGTCGGCACCATCACCGAGATCTACGACTATCTGCGCCTGCTGTTTGCCCGCGTCGGCGAACCGCAGTGCCCGGAGCACGGCGTGGTGCTGCGGGCGCAAACCGTCAGCCAGATGGTCGACGCCCTGCTGGCGCTGCCCGACGAGCCGCGGGTGATGCTGCTGGCACCGGTGGTGAGCGGTCGCAAGGGCGAGCACACCCAGCTGCTGGAAGGTCTGCGCGGGCGCGGTTACGTGCGGGCGCGCGTCGACGGCGAACTGGTGGAACTCGACCAGGCGCCGTCGCTCGACGGCAAGCGCAAGCACGACATCGAGGTGGTCGTCGATCGCCTGCGCCTGCGTCCGGACGCGCAAGGCCGACTGGCCGACTCGGTCGAGGCCGCGCTCGGCCTCGGTGATGGCCTGCTCAAGGTGGCGTTCCTGGACGAGTCGCGCGCGGACCTGCTGTTCTCGGCCCGCTTTGCCTGTCCGCACTGCGGCTATTCGGTGGCCGAACTCGAGCCGCGCCTGTTCTCCTTCAACAACCCGGCCGGCGCCTGCCCGGAGTGCGACGGCCTGGGTGTGGCGCAGTTCTTCGACCCGCAGCGGATTGTCGCCAACCCCCGCCAGAGCCTCGCCGCCGGCGCCATCCCCGGCTGGGATCGCCGCAACGCCTACTACATGCACCTGCTCGATGGCCTGGCGCGGCATTACGGTTTCGACGTGGAGACCCCGTTCGAGGAGCTGGCGCAGCTGCATCGCCAGGTACTGCTCTACGGCAGCGGTGACGAGGTGGTCACGTTCTCCTACAGCACGGCCGACGGCCGCAGCAAGCGACGGCGCCATCCGTTCGAGGGCATCGTCAACAACTTTGCCCGCCGCTACCGTGAAACCGACTCCAACGCCGTGCGCGAGCACCTGGCGCGCTTCCTTGGCAACCGGCCGTGCACGGCCTGCGGCGGCAGCCGCCTGCGCCGCGAGGCGCGGCATGTGTTCGTGGCCGGGCGCAACCTGCCCGCACTGGTCGAACTGCCTGTCGGCCAGGCGCAAGCCTTCTTTGCCGGCCTCGACCTGCCGGGCGCGCGCGGCACCATCGCGCAGAAGATACTGCGCGAAATCGAGGCCCGCCTCGGCTTCCTGGTCAATGTCGGCCTGGACTACCTCACCCTCGCCCGCTCGGCCGACACCCTGTCCGGCGGCGAGGCGCAGCGCATCCGGCTGGCAAGCCAGATCGGCGCCGGCCTGGTCGGCGTGCTGTACGTGCTGGACGAGCCGTCCATCGGACTGCACCAGCGCGACAACCAGCGCCTGCTGTCGACCCTCACCTACCTGCGTGACCTCGGCAACACGGTGATCGTGATCGAACACGACGAGGACGCCATGCGTCTGGCCGACCACCTGGTGGATATCGGGCCCGGCGCCGGCGTACACGGCGGCTACGTCATCGCCGAGGGTACGCCGGCCCAGGTGGCGGCCAATCCGGCCTCGGTCACCGGCCAGTACCTGGTGGGGAAGCGCGCCATCGCCGTGCCGCAACAGCGCGCTGCCATCGACCCCGAGCGTGTGCTGCGCATCGACGGTGCCAGCGGCAACAACCTCAAGGACGTGACGGTCGACATTCCGCTCGGGCTGCTGACCTGCGTCACCGGCGTGTCCGGTTCCGGCAAGTCGACGCTGATCAACGAGACCCTGTACAAGGCCGTCGCACAGAAACTCAACCAGGCGCGCGACGAGCCTGCCCCCTACCGGGCGCTGCACGGGCTCGACCAGATCGACAAGATCGTCAACATCGACCAAAGCCCGATTGGAAGAACTCCCCGCTCCAATCCAGCCACTTATACCGGATTGTTCACGCCGATTCGCGAGTTGATGGCCGCCACGCCCGAAGCCCGTGCCCGCGCCTACGGCCCCGGCCGTTTCAGCTTCAACGTGGCCGGAGGGCGCTGCGAAGCCTGCCAGGGCGACGGCATGCTGAAGGTGGAGATGCATTTCCTGGCCGACATCTACGTGCCGTGTGACGTATGTCACGGCCAGCGCTACAACCGCGAGACCCTGGAGATTCAATACAAGGGTCGCAACATCCACCAGATCCTCGACATGACCGTGGAACAGGCCGGTGAGTTCTTCAACGCCGTGCCGATCATCAAGCGCAAGCTGGACACACTGGCCGCGGTTGGCCTGGGCTACATCCGGCTGGGCCAGGCCGCCACCACCCTGTCCGGCGGCGAGGCGCAGCG
>DQBD01000159.1:0-143 GCA_003526065.1 Gammaproteobacteria bacterium
GCCTGCACGGCCGCCCGTCGCAGGTGTACCTGGACGGCGAAGATCTGGTCACCGCCGCCCTGTAGGCGGCACTGCCCTTCACACGAGGACTACGCACTTGGCACGCATCATCGTCACCACATCCGGCAAGGGCGGCGTGGGCA
>DQBD01000159.1:383-2514 GCA_003526065.1 Gammaproteobacteria bacterium
GGCAAAACCACCACCAGCGCCGCCTTCGGCACCGGTCTTGCGCTGCGCGGCCACAAGACCGTGCTGATCGACTTCGACGTCGGCCTGCGCAACCTCGACCTGATCATGGGTGTCGAGCGACGCGTGGTCTACGACTTCGTCAACGTCATCCACGGCGAGGCGCAGCTGCACCAGGCGCTGATCCGCGACAAGCGGGTCGATGGCCTGGCCATCCTGGCCGCCTCACAGACACGCGACAAGGAAGCCCTCAACATCGAAGGCGTCGAGCGGGTACTCGACGAGCTGTCCAAGGAGTTCGACTACATCGTCTGCGACTCCCCGGCCGGCATCGAGAAAGGCGCGCACCTGGCCATGTACTTCGCCGACGAGGCGCTGGTCGTGACCAACCCCGAGGTGTCCTCGGTGCGCGATTCCGACCGCATCCTCGGACTGCTGTCCAGCAAGACGCGCGCTGCCGAGCAGGGCCGGCGGGTACGCGAGCATCTGGTGGTGACCCGTTACTCCCCCAAGCGCGTCGGCAAGGGTGAAATGCTCAGCCTGGACGACATCGGCGACATCCTCGGCATCCCGCTGCTGGGCGTGGTGCCGGAATCCCCGTCCGTGCTGGCCGCGTCCAACGCCGGCACGCCGGTCATCCTGGAGCAGACCAGCGACGCCGCACTGGCCTATAACGACACGGTGGCCCGTTTCATGGGCGAGGAGAAGCCGCTTCGCTTCATCAACGAAGACCGCGGCCTGCTGCGGCGACTGTTCGGAGCACGCGCATGAGGATCATCGAATTCCTGCGCAGCGGCCGCAAGAACAGCGCCTCCATGGCGAAGGAACGGTTGCAGATCGTGGTCGCCCACCAGCGGCGCGAACAGAATCAGCCGCCCTACTTCGCCAACCTGCAGCGCGACCTGCTGGAAGTGGTGCGCCGCTACGTAACGGTCGACGACAGCGCCGTGAAGGTCGACGTCGACCACCAGGGCGACTGCGACATCCTGGAACTGAACATCACCCTGCCCGACTCGCCGGCCGGCGCCAACGGCTGAGCGCGGCGCGCCGTGGGTCAGCCGTCCGCGGCCAGTGTCGGCAGACCGAAGGCCCGGCTCAGCCAGCGCGCGACATGATCGGCGATCGGCCCCTGGGCCTGGGCATTGGGGTGAATCCCGTCGTCCAGGAACGCCGTCGGATCGTCGGCGATCGGCTCGAGCAGGAACTCCAGCAGCGGCACATCGGTCTCATCCGCCAGGCGCCGGTACATGGTGTGGAACTGGCGCGTGTAGATCGGACCGAAGTTCGGCGGGATCTGCATGCCGATGAGGCCAACCCGGGCGCCCGTGGCCCGCGCGGCGTCGATCATGGCGCGCAGGTTGCCGGCGGTGGCGCTCAGCGGCTGCCCGCGCAGGGCGTCGTTGGCGCCCAGTTCGATCAGCACCAGTGCCGGGCGGTGGCGTTCGAGCAGTGCCGACAGGCGAGCCCGGCCGCCGGCGCTGGTGTCGCCGCTGATGGCGGCATTGATCACCGTCCACGGCAGACCACGCTCGGTCAACCGCCCCGCCAGCTGCGCCGGCCAGGCGCGGTCGGCCGGCAGGCCGTAGCCGGCGCTCAGGCTGTCGCCGACCACCAGGATGGACCCGTCCGGCAATACCGAGGCGCCGCGCGCCGCGCCCGCCAGCAACAGGAGCACAGCACAGGTGATACGTACCAGGGAGATGGCCAAATGGGTCGCCTCGCCGCAGGGAAGGCTGGACATACTACAACCCATCGACCTGGACATCGGCGCCGGTGAACGCTGCGCCATCGTCGGGCCGTCGGGCAGCGGCAAGACCACCCTGCTGGCGCTGCTGGCCGGGCTCGACCTGCCCAGCGCCGGGCGGGTGTGGCTGGGCGACGCCGAACTGAGTGCACTCGACGAGGATGCCCGCGCCGCGCTGCGCCGCACCCAGGTCGGCTTCGTGTTCCAGAACTTCCAGCTGCTGGAGAACCTCAGCGCGCTCGACAACGTGGCGCTGCCGCTGGAACTGCGCGGCGAACCGGAGGCCCGCCCACGGGCCCGCGACATGCTCGAGCGCGTCGGCCTGGCCGAACGCATGCATCACTACCCGCCGACCCTGTCCGGCGGCGAGCAGCAGATGCTGGCGATCGG
>DQBD01000159.1:2647-2863 GCA_003526065.1 Gammaproteobacteria bacterium
TTCGCCGACGAGCCCACCGGCAGCCTCGACCGCACCAGCGCGCAGGCCGTCCTGGAGCTGATGTTCGACCTGAACCGCGCCGCCGGCACCACGCTGGTGGTGGTCACGCACGACGACAGCCTGGCCGCGCGCGTCGACCGGCGCCTGACGCTCAGTGGCGGACGGCTGAATGCCGATGACTGAGCTGACCACCGCGGCGCGCCTGCTGCGCGGCGA
>DQBD01000245.1:0-201 GCA_003526065.1 Gammaproteobacteria bacterium
CCAGTCCCACCCCCTCCCGACCGCCGCCCTGCAGCAGCCAGCGGCGCGACGCCGCGTTGCCTTAACGAACGCTCTGTATTAGATTCGGGCGCCTGCACGAAGCGCCGCGCAGACGGCCACGGCACCGCGCGATGGAGGAGAGAATGGCAGCAGCTGCCACCGGCCGCGGCCGGCATGTACGGAGGCTGGGGGGGGGGGGGG
>DQBD01000245.1:462-9384 GCA_003526065.1 Gammaproteobacteria bacterium
GGAGGCTGGCGGCGGCGGTGCTTTTGATGCCCGCCGCCGCCTTTGCCTTGGACGGGCAGGTACTCGACGCCTCCGGCCAGCCCGTGGCGCAGGCCATGATCAAGCTGGCGCCACCGCAGCTGGCGGTCGGCGACTCCACCTACACCGTGTTCACCACCCCCGATGGGCGCTTCGCCTTTCCGGCGCAGGCGGCGGGAACACGACTGACCGTGCGCAAGCTCGGCTTCGAGACCGTCACGGTTCCGGCCGGCGACAGCGCCCAGATTCGCCTGACCACCGCCGACAACCTGGCTGACCAGGTGCCGCCTTCGGGCTGGCTGCCACGCACCGGCGCCGACGACCTGGCGCGTGCCAACACGGTGCTGCAATGCACCGGCTGCCATCAGTTGCCGTCGGAAAAGATGCAGCACTACTCGCGCATGCTGGACGGCAAGAGCGAGGCCGAGAAGCAGGTGGCCTGGAAGGCCATGATCGACTACATGCGCGTGAAGTTCGTGCAGATCGGGCCCGACCAGACCCTGTACGACCCGACGCGCATGGACTTCAAGAACGTGCTCGACCCGGCCGCCGGCTTTTTCGATGCGCACGACGAGGCGCAGATCTCGGCCTTTCTGGCCAAACACCTGCCCACGCGCTTCGACCAACTGACGCAGTTCGACTACGGCGCGCCGCTCGGCGTGACGGCACACACCCTGATGCGGGAAATCCAGCTGCCACAGGATTCCTTCGTCCGCGAGGTCGGCCTCACGCCCGAGTCACCGTACCTGTGGGGCGCCGACCTGCAGCACAACCGGCTGCTGCGGGTCGATCCGCGAACCGGCGAACACAAGCCCTACCCGGTGCCCTACGACGGGCCCACCGGGCCGCACACCATCGTCGACACGCCGGACGGCGACTTCTGGATCACCATGCTGGAGCAGGGCGTGGTCGGCCGCTTCGATCCCAGAACCGAAAAGTGGCAGCTGTTCGACAAGTTCGGCACCTACGAGATGGCGCACGACGTCGCCTACAACTACCAGTTCTACGCCACGCCGGACACCCAAGGGCGCTACTGGTTCACGCTGATCGGCAGCAACCGCATGGCGCGCCTGGACCCGCGGACCGGCGAGGCGGTGATGGTCGACACGCCGCGGCGCGACGACCAGTCGGCCCTGCACGCCGCGCTCTACGGCGCCGTGATCACGCGTGACGGCAAGCGCGTGTGGTTCTCGCAGCTGTCCGGCGGCGTCGGCGCCGTCAACACGGAAACCGGCAAGGTCGATGTCTACCTGCCGCTGGCGCAGGGCGCCGGCCCGCGGCGCATGGCGCTGGATGACCAGGACGTGCTGTACGTGCCGCTGTTCGGCACCGGCGAACTGCTGATCTATGACAGCACGTCCGACACCGAACTGGCACGGGTGATGATGCCCGACCCCAACAATGCGGCCTACAGCGCGGTGTGGGATCCGTGGCGCCGGGTGATCTGGATCGGCACCAGCAACGCGGACGTGATCTACCGCTTCGACCCGGACGACCGCAGCTTCGCCGTGTATCCGCTGCCCAGCGACATGGGCTACCTGCGCATGATCACGTTCGACCGGCGCAACGGCAACCTGTGGACGGCCTACTCCAACATCCCCACCGGCGCCGGCCCGAGCCGCTTTCTGATGATCGACCCCGGCGACCGGATCAACGTCGGCCAGGCGCCCTGACGCGACGACCCACGGCGATCGCGCAGTCCCCAAGACGACGGACCCGGCGCCGGCGCGGCACACTAGTGCGGCGCGCCGGCGCCGCAACGCGGCCTGCGTGACCCGTCGCCGTCATCCCGAGGTGTATCGCCAATGTTCGCTCGCATTCCATGGCTGGTTCTGCTGACCACCCTGCTGCTGCCCGGCCTCCCGGCGTCAGCCGCCGATTTCCTGCCCGGCAAGTCGTCCACCGTCGGCCTGGCCGAAAAGAGCAAGCTGCGCACCGAGCGCATCGAGTACCACGACGGCGATCAGCTGCTGGAAGGCTACCTGGCCTGGGACACGTCGCGGCTCGGCCGCCGGCCGGGCGTGCTGGTGGTGCACGAATGGACCGGCATCAACGACCACACCCGCGCCCAGACCGAAAAGCTGGCGAAGCTCGGCTACGTCGCCCTGGCGGTGGACGTGTACGGCAAGGGCGTGCGGCCCAAGACACCGGAGGCCGCCAGCGCCGAGGCCGCCAAGTACAAGCAGGACCGCGCCCTGTTCCGTTCGCGCCTGCTGGCCGGCCACCGCACCCTGCTCGACCAGTCGGCGGTGGACCCGCAGCGCACGGCGGCCGTCGGTTACTGCTTCGGCGGCACCGGCGTGCTGGAACTGGCACGCAGCGGTGCCGATCTCGACGGTGTGGTCAGCGTGCACGGCGGCCTCGACAGCCCGACGCCCAGCGACGGCCAGAACATCAAGGCCAGGGTGTTGCTCCTGCACGGTGCCGCGGACCCGTTCGTCAAGCCGGCCGACATCGAGGCCCTGCTGGCCGAGCTGCGCGGTGCCGACGTCGACTGGCAGATGGTCAGCTACGGCGGCGCCGTACACGCCTTCACCAACCCGGCCGCCGGCGATGACCCATCCACCGGCGCCGCCTACGATGCCCGCGCCGACCGGCGCTCCTGGGCAGCCATGCGTCAGTTCCTGGACGAGGTATTGCACTAGCGCGCCGGCAACCGGCCCTGTCCACGGCAGGTCGCCGTCACCCGGCGGCGACACCGAGCGCCGGCTTTGCGGGCACGCCACGTCTGTCATTCAATGAACACCGCCATGCCTGATCACGCCAGTCACTCATGACCGGACTCGAACACCGTCTACTGGCCGGCGCCTATGCGCGCCTGCCGACCGACTTCTACGCGCCGCAGGTACCGACCCCGCTGCCACAGCCGTATCTGATCGCCTTCAACCCGGACCTGGGCGAGCAGCTCGGCTTGCCCGCTGCGCCCGGGCCACGGGATATCGACACGCTGTGCGGCAACCATGTGCCCGCCCGGGTGAGGCCGCTGGCCGCGGTGTACGCGGGCCACCAGTTCGGCGTCTACGTGCCGCAACTGGGTGACGGGCGGGCGTTGCTGCTGGGCGACATCATCGACGCCGACGGCAACCGGCACGAACTGCAGCTCAAGGGCGCCGGGCGCACGCCGTTCTCGCGCGGGGCCGACGGGCGGGCCGTGCTGCGCTCGACCATCCGCGAGTATCTGGCCAGCGAGGCCTTGCACGGCCTGGGCATTCCGAGCACCCGCGCGCTGGCCATCGTCGGCAGCGACCAGCCGGTCTACCGCGAGCGGATCGAGACCGCCGCCGTTCTGGCGCGCCTGGCGCCCAGCCACGTGCGCTTCGGCTCGTTCGAGTATTTCCACTACCAGGGCCGGGATGCGCAGGTACGCGCATTGGCGGACTTCGTGATCGACGGTCACTTCCCGGCATTCACCGGCCACCAGGACCGCCACGCCCGACTGCTCGATGCGGTGGTGGAGCGCACCGCCCACCTGGTGGCCGCCTGGCAGGCACAGGGCTTCGTGCACGGCGTGATGAACACCGACAACATGTCCATTCTCGGCCTCACGCTCGATTACGGCCCGTACGGCTTTCTGGACCACTTCGAGGCGGTGCGCGTGTTCAACCACACGGACCGCCATGGCCGCTACGCCTATGCCAACCAGGGCCGCATTGCGCTATGGAACCTGCACGCCCTGGCGCAGGCCCTGTCCAGCCTGATCGACGCGCCCCGACGCGAGGCCGCGCTGGAACGCTTCGAGCCGCTGTTCGTCGGCGCCTACGGCGCACTCATGCGCCGCAAGCTCGGCCTGCGCCAGCCACAGGCCGAGGACGCCGAACTGGTGGACAGCCTGCTGCACGCCCTGCAGGACGGCCGCGCCGACTACCCCGCCTTCCTGCGCCGCCTGGGCGCCTTCCGGCCGCACGATGCCGACACGCGCCGCCCCCTGCTGGCGCTCTCGCGCACGCCACAGGCCATCGACGCGTGGCTCGACGCGTACAGCGCGCGCCTGAGCCGTGAAACCGACAGCGCCGAGGCGCGTCAGGCGGACATGGACGCGGCCAACCCGCTTTACGTGCTGCGCACCCATCTGGCGGAACGGGCCATACGCCTGGCCACCGACCAGCAGCAATACGACGAAATCGAGCGTCTGCGCCAACTGCTGGCCCGGCCGTTCAGCCCACAGCCGGGTGCCGAGGCGTATGCCGAACCACCGCCGGCCGATGCCGGCGACATCGTGCTGTCCTGCTCCTCGTGACGCACCCGGCTCAGTGCCAGTTGATGCCGGCGTCCTCGGGCACCACCTTCAGCGCCTTCATCAACGGCAGGAAATTGACCTCGTCCCATTCCTCGGCGTTCAGGCCGTCCTTGATGCGCATGATGTGGATGAAGCTCACCTCGATCACCTGATTGGTGGGTGGCGCGCCGTTGAACTCGCCCACGTGCTGGAAGCTCAGCCGGCCGCGGCTGACCACCCGGTCGCGTTCGGCGATCTGGTCCTCGAACACGCGCTTGACGATGGGAAGCGAGGCCTGAATGCGCTTGTTGACCTCCATGTGCGTCTTCACGTTCAACGGTTCGCGTGCCATCGGCAAGTGAAACAGGTGCTCCGGATGCAGCAACGCCTCCATCTCGTCGAAGCGCTTGGCGTCCATGGCGGCGAAGAACCTGCGCACGAACTGCTTGTTCCATTCGAGCTGCTGCGGGTCGGACATGGCGTACTCCTCCACGTATCGCGTTATGAAGGTGCGATCTTATCCCCGTGCCGACCGAGCGGCGGCCACAAAAAAGGCCGCCGGCCGGTTTCCCGGCAGGCGGCCTTTTTGGCCGATCCGCGCCTGACGGCGCGGCCCAGACTCAATCCTCGCCGAAGAAATCCAGCAGCAGCTTGTTGAAACGCGCGGCGTGTTCGATCTGCGTCCAGTGACCGCACTTGCCGAACAGGTGCAGCTGGCTGTTGGGGATCAGCTCGAACAGGCGCACCGAGTTGCTGAACGGCAGGATGCGGTCCTCGCGCCCGTGGATGATCATCGCCGGCGACTGGATCTTGGCGATGTCCTCTTCGGCACTGGCCAGGGCGTCGATCCACTGCTGGCGCGGCGCCGGGAACATGCTGGCGTAGGCCTCCTGCACGCCCTCGCGCAGGCTCGCCTCGTAGCGCAGGCGGGCCAGGTCGTCGCTGACCAGTCCGCGGTCGTAGGCGAACAGGTCCAGCATCTTGCGCATGTTCTCGAACGACGGCGTGTAGCCCCAGGCGAAATCCAGCCCCTCGGTCAGCGGAAACTTCACGCCGGCGGCACCCATCAGCACGATGCGGTTGACCCGCTCCGGGTTGCGGATGGTGGTGGCCAGGGTCAGCGCACCGCCGTAGGAATTGCCGACCAGGTTGACCTTCTCCAGCCCCAGGGCGTCGATGAAGTCGGTCAGGTGCTTGACCCAGCTGTCGAGGGTGTACTGCACGCCCTCGGGCCGCTCGGTGTAGCCGAAACCGAGCATGTCCGGCGCCAGCACGCGCACCTTCTGGGACAGCACCGGGAACGCCAGGCGCCAGTTCGAAAAGGCGCTCACGCCGGGGCCGGAGCCGTGGATCAGGACGGTCGGATAGCCCTCGCCGACGTCGTGATAGTTGGTGTTGATGCCGCCGGCGTTGATCCACTTGCCGATTTCGGGATTACTCATCTTTGGGTCTCACTGAAAAGTTGACGAAGCACGAGCGCGGCACTAACCGAGCTCTTCGAGCAAACCGACCAGGTCGTCGGCATGCTCTTCCTCCATGGCCAGGATGCCTTCCAGCATGCGCCGGGTAGTGGAATCGTCGTTGCCAAGGTAGGCAATCATCTCGCGGTAGCTGTCGATGGCGATGCGCTCGGCCACCAGGTCCTCGCGAATCATGTCCACCAGCGACTCACCGGGCACGTACTCGGCATGGCTGCGCGTGAGCATGCCGTCGGGCGACAGGTTGGGCTCGCCACCGAGCTGCACGATGCGCTGCGCGATGTCGTCGGCGTGCACCTGCTCCTCGTTGGCGTGCTGCAGGAATTCCTGCGCCACGCCCTGGGCGTTGATGCCGGTGGCCATGAAGAAGTGGCGCTTGTAGCGCAGCACGCAGACGATCTCGGTGGCCAGCGCCTCGTTGAGCAGCCGGATCACGGTGTCACGATCGGCCCGGTAGCCGGCCGTGACGGCGCCGCGCTCGATGTGCTCACGTGCCCGCTTGCGCAGGGTCTTGATGTCGGTGAGAAACGGCTTTTCCGCTTTTTTCTTTGGCACGGCTCACGCTCCAGACAGGGGGAAACGATCGGTGCCGCCGCTCAGCGGCCCAGCTCCTTGGCCGACTGGCCGGCGATGCCCCAGTTGGTGTTGGGCACATCGTTGATCAGCACACGCACCTGTTCGGGCTTGGAACCGAGCACGCGGCAGGCGGTCTCGGTGAGCTCGCGAATCAGGCCGAGCTTCTGCTCTTCGGTGCGGCCTTCCAGAATATTGACTTGAATGAACGGCATGCGCGCGTCCTCAGACGAAGCTGACCGAGATCGAGCCCAGGTCCTGGTACTGCACGGTGATGGTGTCACCGGCCTCGACCGCCACGGCGGCGGTCACGCCGCCGGTCATGATGAAGCTGCCGGCCGGCAGCTCCTGGCCCTTGGCGCCGAGCATGTTGGCCAGCATGGCCACGCTGGCCGCCGGATGCCCCAGCACCGCCGCACCGCAGGAAAGACCGACCGGCTGGCCGTTCTTTTCCATCACCAGGCCGAGGGTCTTCAGGTCCACCTCGGACACGGCGCGGTTGCGCCCGCCGGTGACGAAGCGGCTCGACGAGCTGTTGTCGGCGATCACGCTGACCATGTCGAACTTGAAGTCGCGGTAGCGCGAGTCGATGATCTCGAGCGCCGGCAGGACGAAATCGGTGGCCGCCAGCACGTTGCCGATGTGCACGCCCGGCCCCTTGAGCGGCGCCTTGGTGACGAAGGCGATTTCCGCTTCCACCTTCGGGTGGATGAGCTTCTTGGTGTCGACGACGCCGCCGTCCTCGACCGCGAAGTAGTCGTACAGCAGGCCGTAGCCGGGCTTGTCGACGCCCATCTGGACCATCTTGGCGCGCGAGGTCAGGCCCATCTTGTAACCGACCTGGCGGATGCCGCGCGAGAGCTTGCGATCGCGAATGGCCTCCATCACCTGGTAGGCCTCGGCGATCGTCATGTCGGGATGATCGTCCGTGATCTTGGTGACGTCGTAGGCTTCGAGTTCGGCCTGCTCCAGGTGCTCGGCCAGTTTGGCGATGGTCGCCGCGTCAAGTGCCATGTGCGGTGTCCTCAGGCGTGCGCCGGCTGTTTTTCGCGCTCGGCCAGCATTTCCAGCGCGATCGACTCGATCATGTCCTCCTGACCGGCCACGGTCTTGCGCCGGCCGCACTCGACCAGCAGATCGCGCACGGAAATGCCATACCGCTCGGAGAAGCGCTTGGCGTGCAGCAGGAACGTGGAATAGGTGCCGGCAAAGCCCAGCGACAGCGAATCGCGGTCGACGCGTATCGGCTGATCCATGATCGGCCGCACGATGTCCTCGGCCACGTCCATGATCTTGTACAGGTTCACGCCGGTGTCGATGCCCAGGCGCTGGCCCACCGCCACCAGGGTTTCCAGCGGCGTGTTGCCGGCGCCGGCACCCAGCCCGGCGGCGGAACCGTCGATGCGGTTGGCACCGGCCTCGATGGCGGCCAGCGAATTGGCCACCGACATCGACAGGTTGTTGTGGGCGTGGAAGCCGAGTTCGATCTCCGGCGCCAGGTTGGCGCGCAGCAGGCCGACCTTGGCAATGACGTCGTCGGGCAGCATGTAGCCGGCCGAGTCGGTCACGTAGATGCAGGTGGCACCGTAGGACTCGAACAGCTTGGCCTGCTCGAGGATTTTCTCCGGGCTGACCATGTGCGCCATCATCAGGAAGCCGACCGCGTCCAGGTTCAGCTTGCGGGCAAGCCCGATGTGCTGCTCGCCGCAGTCGGCCTCGGTGCAGTGCGTGGCCACGCGGATGCACGACACGCCCAGATCGGCCGCCATGCGCAGCCCGTCGACGGTGCCGATGCCGGGCACCAGCAGGCAGGACACCTTGGCCTGCTTCAGGTGCGGCACGGTGGCCTTCAGGTATTCCTCGTCGGTGTGCAGCCCGAAGCCGTAGTTGATGGAGGTGCCGTCCAGACCGTCACCGTGGGTGACCTCGATCATCGGCACACCGGCCTCGTCCAGCGCGCTGGCAATGGCGGTCATCTGTTCGAGCGTGATCTGGTGGCGCTTGGCATGCATGCCGTCGCGCAGGCACATGTCGTGCAGGGTGACCTTGCGGCCTTTGAGATCTTTCAGAGCCATGACGGGTGTCCTCGTGGGGTTCAGGCGGCGGCGGTCTTGTACTGCGCCGGGTCGAAGGCGCCGGACAGGATGTCCTCGGCGATCATCTCGGCGGTACGCGCGCCGGCGGCGGTCATGATGTCCAGATTGCCGGCGTACTTGGGCAGGTAGTCACCCAGACCCTCGACCTCCAGGAAGATCGACACCCGGTTGCCGTCGAACACCACGTCGTGCAGCAGGCGATAGCCGGGCACGTACTTTTGCACTTCCGCGACCATGTCCTTGACCGAGGCGCGGATGGCGTCCTGCTCCGGCAGCGTCTCGGTCAGGCAGTGCACGGTGTCACGCATGATCAGCGGCGGCTCGGCCGGGTTCAGGATGATGATGGCCTTGCCCTTGCGCGCGCCGCCGACCACCTCGATGCCCTTGGAGGTGGTACGGGTGAATTCGTCGATGTTCTTGCGCGTGCCCGGTCCGGCGGACTTGGACGACACGGTGGCGACGATCTCGCCGTACACCACCGGCTGTACCCGGCTGACGGCCGCCACCATCGGGATGGTGGCCTGGCCACCGCAGGTGACCA
>DQBD01000245.1:9588-10023 GCA_003526065.1 Gammaproteobacteria bacterium
CAGGTGACCATGTTGACGTTCATCTCGCGCTTGCCGAGGTGATCCTTCAGGTTCACCGGCGGCACGCAGAACGGCCCGATGGCCGCCGGCGTGAGGTCGATCATCACCACGCCGCGGCTGGTCAGCTTGTCGGAGTTGTCCTTGTGGACGTACGCCGAGGTGGCGTCAAAGGCGATCTGGACGTTGTCCTCGGCCAGGTGCGGCAACAGGCCGTCGACGCCCTCGTGGGTGGTTTTCATGCCGTGCTCGCGGGCCTTGCGCAGGCCGTCGGAGTCGGGATCGATGCCGACCATCCAGACCGGATTCAGCACCTTGCTGCGCTTGAGCTTGAACATGAGATCGGTGCCGATGTTGCCGGAGCCGATCAGGGCGCAGTTGATTTTCATGACGTGAATTCCTCGGCAGGCCGTGGGGTGGCAAAGACACCGCCGCCGG
>DQBD01000245.1:10317-14722 GCA_003526065.1 Gammaproteobacteria bacterium
CCTTTCCCTACAAGGCAAAGGCTTGGTGCTGCCTGCCGCTGCCGGCATACTGGCCTGCTTTTTCCAGCGGTCCTTCCGTCACGCAGAATCAGGAGTGAAGCATGGCTGACAATCCCTACCTTTGCCGCCGCTTCGAAGGTCAGGTGGCCGTGGTCACCGGCGCCGCCCAGGGCATCGGCCGCGCCGCCGCGGTTCGTCTCGCCGCCGAGGGCGCGCAGGTGGTGGTCGCCGACCGCGCCGCGCCGCAGGCACAAGCCGTGCGGGACGAAATCCGCGCCGCCGGCGGTCAGGCCGAGATCGCGCTCGGCGACCTGGAGACCTGGGAGGGCGCGCAGGCCATCGCCGCCGCCGCGCTGACGGCCTACGGCCGCATCGACGTGCTGGTCAACAATGTCGGCGGCACCATCTGGGCGCGTCCGTACTGGGAGTACGCGCCGGAAGAAATCGAGAAGGAAGTGCAGCGCTCGCTGTGGCCGACGCTGTGGACCTGCCGGGCGGTCATCCCGCACATGGTGGAACGCCGCGCCGGCGCCATCGTCAACGTCGGTTCCACCGCCACGCGCGGCGTCTACCGGGTGCCCTACACCGCCTGCAAGGGCGGCGTGCACGCCATCACCGTGTCCCTGGCGTATGAACTGGCCGAGTTCAACGTGCGGGTGAACTGCATCGCGCCGGGCGGCACCGATGTCGGCCAGCGCGCCATCCCGCGCACGCCCACGCCGCCCACCGAGCGTGACCAGCAATGGATGCGCGGCGTGATGGAGCAAACCCTGCAGGATGCCTTCATCAAGCGCTTCGCCACACCGGACGAACAGGCCGCGGCAATCTGCTTCCTGGCCGCGCCGGAGGCGTCGTATCTGACCGGCTACGTGCTGCCAGTGAGCGGTGGGACCGGAATCTGACGCAGGCCGGTAGCCGCCCGGGACCTGCGCCCGGGCGCCGCGGCGCGGGTCCAGAAGCGCGGATTCCGGTCGTCCCGGGGCCAGTGGCCCGAGCGGGGTGTGTCCCCTGCCCCGTCACTCCTTGAGCGTGTCGCCCAGGCCGCGCCAGCGGTTGACCAGCGAGTGCTCCATGTCGAACAGGTCGAGGATGCGCCCGACGGTGTGGGTGACCATGTCGTCGAGCGTGGCGAGGTCGGCGTAGAAAGCCGGCACCGGCGGAAAGATGATGCCGCCCATCAGGGTCACGGCTTCCATGTTGCGGATATGGGCCAGGTTCAGCGGTGTCTCGCGCGTGACCAGCACCAGGCGCCGGCGCTGCTTGAGGATCACATCGGCGGCACGCGCGATGAGGTTGTCCGAATAACCGTGCGCCACCGAGGCCAGGGTTTTCATCGAGCACGGCACGATCACCATGCCCTCTGTAATGAACGAACCCGACGCGATGCTGGCGCCGATGTCCTTGACGTTGTGCACCACGTCGGCCACCGACTCGAAGTCGAGCCGCTCGCGGCGCAGTTCCTGACGCGCCGTCAGCACCGCCGCGCTCGACATCACCAGGTGCGTCTCGACGTTGCCGAGCGCGCGCAACTGGCGCAGCAGCTCGTAGGCATAGACGGCGCCGGTGGCGCCGGTGATACCCACGATCAGGCGTTTTTTCATGAAGTCCCCCTCGCGTGGCAGTAATGGGCCGGCCTGAAGCCGACCGCCTGGTTATCGCCGCAGCGCCTGCACCGCGCGCTCCAGCCCGTCGACCGTGAGCGGGAACATGCGCCCCTGCAGCAGCTCGCGCACCAGGCCGATCGACGGAATATAGCCCCAGTCGGCCTCACGCTCCGGATTCAGCCAGGCCGCCGACGGCCAGGCATCGAGCAGGCGGCGCAGCCACACGGCGCCGGGCTCGTCGTTGCGGTGTTCGACGCTGCCGCCGACGTGCGTGATCTCGTACGGCGCCATCGACGCGTCGCCGACGAAAATCACCTTCCAGTCACGCCCGTACTTGCGCAGCACGTCCCAGGTCGGAAAACGCTCGGCGTGACGGCGCGCGTTGCTGCGCCACAGCCGCTCGTAGACGCAGTTGTGGAAGTAGAAATACTCGAGGTGACGGAACTCGCTGCGCGCGGCCGAGAACAGGCGCTCGCACTGGCGCACGTGGACGTCCATCGAACCGCCCACGTCCAGGAACAACAGCACCTTGACCCGGTTGCGCAGCTCCGGGCGCAGCTGCAGGTCCAGATAGCCGCGCCGGGCGGTGCCGCGAATGGTGCCGTCGAGGTCCAGCTCGTCGGCGACGCCGTCGCGCGCCAGGCGCCGCAGCCCCTTGAGCGCCACCTTGATGTTGCGCGTCCCGAGCTCGACCTGATCGTCGAGATCCCGGAACTGGCGCTGTTCCCACACCTTGGCCGCGCGGCGCTGGCGTCCCTCGCCGCCGATGCGCACGCCTTCCGGGTGATAACCGCCGTGGCCGAACGGTGACGTGCCACCGGTGCCGATCCACTTGCTGCCGCCCTGGTGGCGGCCCTTTTGCTCGGCCAGACGCTGGCGCAGGGTCTCCAGCAGCGCTTCCAGGCTGCCGAGGGTCTGCAGCCTGGCCTTGTCCTCGTCGGACAGCAGCTTCTCGATCTCCTGGCGCAGCCAGTCGTCGGGAATGGCACCACCGAGCTGCTCGAACGCCAGCTCGGCACCGCGAAAGTACGCCGCGAACACGGCGTCGAAGCGGTCGTAGAACCGCTCGTCCTTGACCAGCGCGCAGCGCGCCAGCTGATACAGCCCGTCGGCGCTGTGCGGCGGCACATCGGCCGCCAGCGCTTCCAGAAACGTCAGGTACTCGCGCACGCTGACCGGAATGCCGGTACTGCGCAGCTGATCGAGAAACGAGGTGAACACCTGGCCGCTCCGCCCGGCCGGCGCCTCAGCGCGTCTCGCGCCGGTGCAGGAACACCAGCTTCTCGAACAGGTGCAGGTCCTGCTCGTTCTTCAGGAGCGCGCCATACAGCGGCGGCAGGCTGGTCTTGAGATCGGCCGCCCGCAGCGCCTCGGCCGGCACGTCCTCGGCCAGCAGCAGCTTGATCCAGTCGAGCAGTTCCGAGGTCGACGGCCGCTTGGTGAGGCCCGGCGTGTCGCGCAGCTCGAAAAAGGTGCCCAGCGCCGCCGCCAGCAGGTCGTGCTTGAGGCCCGGGAAATGGGTGTCGACGATGCGGCCCATGGTGTCCGCATCCGGAAAGCGGATGTAGTGAAAGAAGCAGCGCCGCAGGAACGCGTCCGGCAGGTCCTTTTCGTTGTTGGACGTGATGATGACGATCGGCCGCTGGCGGGCCTGCACGGTTTCGCGCGTCTCGTAGACGTGGAACTCCATGCGGTCGAGCTCCAGCAGCAGGTCGTTCGGGAACTCGATGTCGGCCTTGTCGATCTCGTCGATCAGCAGCACCGGCGTCTGCTCGGCCTCGAACGCCTGCCACAGCTTGCCCTGGACGATGTAGTTGCGGATGTCGTGCACCCGCGCGTCGCCCAGCTGCGAGTCGCGCAGGCGCGCCACCGCGTCGTATTCGTACAGCCCCTGCTGGGCCTTGGTGGTGGACTTGATGTGCCACTCGATCAGCGGCCTGCCCAGCGCCCGCGCCACCTCCACCGCCAGCATGGACTTGCCGGTGCCCGGCTCGCCCTTGATCAGCAGCGGGCGTTGCAGGGTGATGGCCGCGTTGACCGCCAGGGTCAGCTCTTCGGTGGCAACGTAACGGTCGGTGCCGGTGAAACGCTCAGTCATGCTGCACCCGGGATGAACAAACTGGTACCGCGCACGCCGCATGGCCGGCGCCCGACGGCGCCGGCCATGACGACCACACGGCGAACCGCCGACGCCTGCTCAGGCGCCGCGGGGCACGGTCTGTGCCTCGGCGAACTCGTAAATGCCCTCGGCGCCGCCCTCGCGGCCGAAGCCGGACTGCTTGATGCCGCCGAACGGCGCCTCCGGCGTCGGCCCGGAGCCGGTGTTCCAGCCCACGTGCTGGAACTGCAGGCCGCCGATGACGCGCTGGGCGAGCGCCTCGTCACGCGTGAACACATAGGCGGCCAGGCCGAACTCGGTATCGTTGGCCATCTGCAGCACGTCGGCCTCGCCGTCGAACTCCGCCACCGGCACCAGCGGGCCGAAGGTCTCCTCGCGCCAGCAGGCCATGTCGCGCGTCACCCCGCGCACCACCGTCGGCGGATGAAAACCGCCCCACTCCGCATCCAGCGGCTTGGCGCCACCGCCGACCAACAGCTGCGCGCCCTTGGCCACGGCGTCCTCGACGTGCTGGCGCACCTTCTCGTAACCGGCGCGGTCGACCAGCGGACCGATGTCGGTATCCGCCTCCATGCCGTTGCCCAGCTTGAGCTTCTTGACCCGCTCGACAACCTTCTCCAGGTACGCGTCGGCCACCGAACGCTGCACGTACACGCGGTTGGCGCACACGCAGGTCTGGCCG
>DQBD01000245.1:14968-18328 GCA_003526065.1 Gammaproteobacteria bacterium
ACGATGAACGGCGCGTTGCCGCCGAGCTCCAGCGTCAGGCGCTTGACCTGCGGCGCGCTCTTCTCGATCAGCTCGCGGCCGACCTCGGTCGAACCGGTGAAGCTCACCACCGCCACATCCGGGTGGCTCAGCAGCGTGTCGCCGATCATGCCGGCCGACCCCATCACCAGGTTGACGCGCCCGGCCGGCAGCTTGACCACCCGATCGAGCAACGTGAACAGCGCCAGCATGGTCAGCGGCGTCTTGGAAGCCGGCTTGATGATGCTGGCGCAGTCGGCGGCAATGGCGGCCGACAGTTTCTTGGCGATCATGCCGATGGGGAAATTCCACGGCACGATCAGGCCCACCACGCCGGCCGGGCGGTACTGCACGGTCCAGCTGCAGCCGCGCGGCTTCTCGTCCAGCGTGCGGGGTTTGAGCAGGTCCAGGTGCTCGGCACAGTAGGCGAAGAACCCGGCCGCGTAGTCGGCCTCGGCGGCGCCTTCCTTCCAGGTCTTGCCGTGCTCGAGGCACAGGATGCGGCCGATCTCCTCGCGGTGCTCGCGCAGGGCGTCGGCAATGCCGGTCAGCCAGGCGTGGCGCTGCTCGAAACTCGACGGCGTGCGCAGCGCCGCCTTGGACGACTCGATGGCGGCGACCACTTCGTCGCGGCTCAGCGAGCCCACGTCGGCCAGGTGATCGCCGGTGGCCGGATTGATGACCTTGAAGGTCTTGCCCGAGGCCGGCTTGGTCCAGCGACCGTCGATGTAGGCGTCCAGGTGCGGTAACAGCGGCGACTCGATCATGGTGGGTCCTTTGGTCAGATGGCGCGGCACGGACGCCGCCCCCGGGGTCGATGCCCCGGGTCGATGCCCGGGGGCGATGGATTAGTCGATGGCATTATAGGCCGGCCGGTCGTTCGGGCCGGCAGTAGAGGAGGCACCGATGGGACAGCACAAGTGGGCCGAACAGGCCCCCGACGAGACCTTTTTTCGCATCCAGGCACCCGATGGCACGCTGCTGGGGCAGCCACCGGACCTCGACGATGCCACCTTGCTGCGCATGTACCGCACGCTGGTGCTCACACGCGCCTACGAGACGCACACCATCCGCATGCAGCGGCGCGGCGAGCTGAGCGTGACCGCGCAGTCCACCTACGAGGAGGCGGTGGGCCTGGGCGCCGCCGCGGCGCTGCGGGACGGCGACTGGTGCTTTCCGTCCTACCGGCAGTTTGCGGCGCACCTGTACTGGGGCGTGCCGATGGACCGCACGCTGGCCATCCTGCGCGGCGGGGCGCCCGAGACCGTCGCCGAACACCTGCCGCTCGACACGCCGCCCGGCGTCACCTTCACGCCCTATGGCGTCATTCTGGGCACCAACGTGCTGAATGCCGCCGGCTCGGCCATGGCCGACAAGCTCAACGGCCGCGACATCGTGACCCTGGCCTTCACCGGCGAGGGGTCGACCAGCGAAGGCGACTTCCACGACGCGCTCAACTTCGCCGCCGTGTTCAAGGCGCCGCTGGTGGTAGTGGTACACAACAACCAGTGGGCCATCTCGACGCCGGCACACCGCCAGCACGCCGCGCCCACCTTCGCCCACAAGGCACTGGCCCACGGCCTGCCCGGCGAGCGGGTCGACGGCAACGACGTACTGGCCATGTACCAGAAGACCCGCGAGGCGGTGGATCGCGCACGCGCCGGAGAGGGTCCGACGCTGATCGAGGCCGTCACCTACCGTGTCGTGGACCACAACACGTCCGACAGCGCCGAGGTGTACCGCGACCAGGCACTGGCCGAGCACTGGAAGCAGTTCGACCCACGCCCGCGCTTCGAGGCCTATCTGGCCGATCGCGGCCTGTACTCCGACACCCTGCGCCAACAGTACGAGGCCGAGTGCCTGGCCGAAGTGCAGGCCGCGGCGGCCCGCGCCCTGCCCCTGCCGCGTTCGGACGCGATGACCATGTTCGACAGTCAGTTGTTCGGCGATCCCGGCTGGCACCTGCGCCTGCAGCAGCGGGAACTGGCGGCCGAGCTGAACGACGCCAACCCGTACACCGCCATCGACCCGGAGACCCTGGAATGAACGCGCCCGGCATCGATCCGGTCACCGACACCACCGACCTGAACCTGGTGCAGGCCGTCAACACGGCACTGCGCGACGAACTGGCGCGCGATCCCGCCGTGCGCGTGATGGGCTATGACATCGGCCCCATCGGCGGCGTGTTCCGCGCCACCGAGGGCCTGTACGACACCTTCGGCGGCGAACGCGTCATCGACACCCCGCTGTCGGAAAACGGCCTCATCGGCGCCGCCGTCGGCATGGCCATGCGCGGCGAGCGGCCGGTGGTGGAAATCCAGTTCCTGGGCTTCCTGTACAACGCCTTCGGGCAGTTCGTGTGCCTGATGTCGAACGTGCGCGAGCGCTCGGGCGGACAGTTGTCGGTGCCGATGACCATCCGCACGCCGTTCGGCGGCGGCATCAAGCCCTTGCAGTTCCACTCCGAATCGACCGAGTCCTACCTCATCCACACGCCCGGCGTGCGCGTGGTGTGTCCGAGCACCCCGGCCGAGGCCAAGGGCCTGCTGGCCGCCTCCATCCGCTGCGACGACCCGGTGGTGTTCCTCGAGCACAGCCGCCTGTACCGCGCATTTCGCGAACCGGTACCTACCGCGCCCTACGCCCTGCCGCTGGACAAGGCGCGCGTGGTGCGCGAGGGCCGCGAGGTGACGGTGCTGGCCTGGGGCGCCATGGTGCACGTGGCGCAGCAGGCCATCGACGACATGGCCGTGGACGCGGAACTGATCGACCTGCGCGTGCTGGCGCCGCTGGACGTGAAGACCATTCTCGATTCGGTGCGCCGCACCGGGCGCTGCGTCATCGTGCACGAGGCACGGCGCACGCTGGGCCTGGGCGCGGAGCTGTCGGCGCTGGTCACCGAGCACGTGTTCGACTGCCTGAAGGCACCGGTGCGGCGGGTCACGGCGTTCGACGTGCAGTTCCCGGAGAACCAGACCGAGGACTACTACCTGCCCGACGCGCGACGGGTGCGTCACGGCATCGAATCGGTACTGCAATACCGGTTCTGAGCACGCACGGGCACCGGGGCACGACGCCGCGGTGCGACGGGAGGGCTCCACCCTCCGTGGTTCGCGCAGCGCACCACACACAGATGACGCGCGCGACGCGCCGGAAGACGCCACGGCAGGCGTCTGCCGGCCATTTTTTCGAGGAGAACACCATGCGATTCGAGTTCCGCCTGCCCGACGTCGGCGAAGGCATCACCGAGTCCGAACTGCTGACCTGGCACGTGGCGCCCGGCGAGCAGGTGCACGAGGACCAGGTGCTGTGCGAGATCGAGACCGACAAGGCGACCATGGA
>DQBD01000173.1:0-3337 GCA_003526065.1 Gammaproteobacteria bacterium
CATGACCCTGTCCGGCGCCTGGGACAAACTGCGCACCGACCCCATCCTGCGCTTCATGATCGTGGCCATCTCGTTCTACGGCATGTCCACGTTCGAGGGGCCGATGATGTCGATCAAGACCGTCAACGCCCTGTCCCACAACACCGACTGGACCATCGGCCACGTGCACTCGGGCGGCCTGGGCTGGGTGGCGTTCATCTCGCTCGGCGCCCTGTACGCGCTGATCCCGAAACTGTTCGGCAAGGAGCGCGTGTACAGCACGCGGCTGATCGAGTGGCATTTCTGGGTGGCCACCATCGGCGTGGTGCTGTACGTGGCGTCGATGTGGATCGCCGGCGTGATGCAGGGCCTGATGTGGCGCGCGGTGAACGCCGACGGCACGCTCACCTACAGCTTCGTCGAGGCGCTGGCCGCCACCAAGCCGTATTACCTGGTGCGCTTCCTGGGCGGCGCCATGGTGCTGTCGGGCATGTTCATCATGGCCTACAACCTGTGGCGCACGGTGCGGCCACCGGCGGTGGTCGCCGCGCCCGCCGCCGCAGCCGCCTGAGGAGCCACCGATGAACCACGAAGTCGTCGAAAAGAACCTCGGCCTGCTGGCAGTGGTCGTGGCCATCGTCATCAGCGTCGGCGGGCTGGTGCAGATCGTGCCGCTGATGTTCAGCGCCAAGGTGACGCAGCCCATCGAGGGGGTGAAGCCCTACCCCGCCCTGGCGCTGGCCGGGCGCGACGTGTACGTGCGCGAGGGCTGCTACACCTGCCACACGCAGATGATCCGGCCATTCCGCGCCGAAACCGAGCGCTACGGCCACTACTCGGTGGCCGGGGAGTCGGTCTATGACCGCCCGTTCCAGTGGGGCAGCAAGCGCACCGGGCCGGACCTGGCGCGGGTCGGCGGCCGCTACAGCGACGACTGGCACCGCGTGCACCTGCTGAACCCGCGCGACGTGGTGCCCGAGTCGAACATGCCGGCCTTCGCCTGGCTCGAAAAGGCCGCCGTCGACGGCAAAACGGTGCAGCGCCACATGCGGGCCCTCCAGCGCCTGGGCGATCCCTACACCGCCGCCGACATCGAGGGTGCGCCCGCCGCGGTGGCCGGCAAGACCGAACTCGACGCGCTGATCGTCTACCTGCAGGGCCTGGGCACGGCGCTGCCGGCCGGAGCCGGGCGATGAGCGCGGGCGTGGCCTGGGGCCTGTTCACCGGCCTGGTGCTGGTGCTGTTCGTCGCCGGTGCGGTGTGGCTGTACACCCGCCCGCGTGACGCCTTCGACGCCGCCGCCCGGCTGCCGCTGCGCGACGACGAATCACCCCCGCGCAAGGAGGACCGCCCGTGAGCGCCGCCTGGAGCTGGTACGTCACCATCCTGTCGCTGGCCAACATCCTGGCCTGCGTGTGGCTGATCCGCTGGACCGCCAAAAAGCGCCCCGGCGAGGGCGCCGCGTCCGACACCACCGGCCACGAGTGGGACGGCCTTCGCGAGTACAACAACCCGATGCCGCGCTGGTGGCTGGGGCTGTTCTACCTGACCATCGTGTTCGGCCTGATCTACCTGTTGCTGTACCCGGGCCTTGGCAACTTCAAGGGCCTGCTCGGCTGGAGCCAGACCACCGCCTACGAGGCCGAGGTGGCGTCGGCCGAGGTCGACGTGGCGCCGCTGTTCGCCCGGTACGCCGCCACGCCGATCCCGCAGCTGGCCGAGGACCCGGCCGCCATGGCCACCGGCCGGCGCCTGTTCGTCACCCACTGCTCGGTGTGCCACGGCGCCGACGGCCACGGTGCCCGCGGTTTCCCCAACCTGGCCGACGGCACCTGGCAGTGGGGCGGCACCCCGGAGCAGATCGCGCAGACCATCACCCACGGCCGCCAGGCGGCAATGATTCCGTGGGGCACGGCGCTGGGCGAAGACGGCGTCAGGGCGGTTGCCGCCTACGTGCGCACCCTGGGCGGTCACGATGCCGACCCGGCCCTGGCGACCACCGGCAAGGACCAGTTCCAGACCCTGTGCGTGGCCTGCCACGGCCCGGACGGCAAGGGCAACCCCATGCTCGGCGCGCCGGACCTGACCGACGGCTACTGGCTGTACGGCGGCGCCACCCGGGCCATCGAGACCAGCATCCGCGACGGGCGCATGGGCGTGATGCCGGCGCACAAGAACCTGCTCAGCGCCGAGCGCCTCCACGTGCTGGCCGCCTACGTATATGGCCTGTCCCGTGAACAGCCCTGACGACGAGTTCGTCATCGACGCCCAGCACGCCCGCCCGCACGGCTGGCTGCATCGCCTCGGCGCCGTGCTGTGGCCGTCGTTCCTGACCGCCGGCGTGGCCACGGTGGCGTTCTTTGCCAACGTCGACCCGGAGGGCCTGCGTCTGGCCAGCTTCCCCACCTGGGAAATCACCCGCGAGGTCGGCTACACGGTCGGCTTCTTCATGTTCTGGGTGGTCACTGGCGCCTCCAGCTTCATCACCCTGGTGCTGACCGAACCGCCCCGGCAGCGGGTCCGCTCGCCCCATGCCTGAACCCGCCGCGGCCGAACCCGCCCTCTACGCCGCCCGGCCCAAGGCCTACCCGCGCGAGATCGGCGGACGCTTCCAGCGCCTGCGCAAGCTGGCGGTGCTGGCGCTGCTGGGCCTGTTCTACGGCCTGCCGTGGCTGACCTGGGACGACCGCCAGGCGGTGCTGTTCGACCTGCCGGCGCGCCAGTTTCACGTGTTCGGCCTGCTGTTCCTGCCGCAGGACTTCTTCTTCCTGGCGCTGCTGCTGATCTGCGCCGCGCTGGCGCTGTTCTTCTTCACCGCGGT
Source organism: Gammaproteobacteria bacterium (assembly GCA_003526065.1). The sequence continues at coordinate 2,801 of DQBD01000173.1, forward strand.
GGCCGGGCGCCTGTGGTGCGGCTACGCCTGCCCGCAGACCGTGTGGACCGAGGTGTTCCTGTGGATGGAACGCTGGGTGGAGGGCGACCGCGCCCGGCGCATGCGCCTGGACAAGGCGCCGTGGACGGCCGGGAAGACCCTGCGCAAGACCGCCAAGCACGCGCTGTGGATCGCCTTTTCCCTGTTCACCGGCTTCACCTTCGTCAGCTTCTTCACCCCGCGCGTCGAGCTGTGGCAGGAACTGACCCGCTTCGACCTGGGCGGCTGGGAACTGTTCTGGGGCCTGTTCTACGGCTTCGCCACCTACGGCAACGCCGGCTTCATGCGCGAGAACGTGTGCATCTACATGTGTCCCTACGCGCGCTTCCAGAGCGCCATGTTCGACCGGGACACCCTGATCATCACCTACGACCAGGACCGCGGCGAGCCGCGCGGCGGCCGTGCGCGCGGGGTCGACCCGCGCAGCCGGGGCCTGGGCGACTGCGTCGACTGCACGCTGTGCGTGCAGGTGTGCCCGACCGGCATCGACATCCGCGA
>DQBD01000173.1:3629-4434 GCA_003526065.1 Gammaproteobacteria bacterium
GCCGCCTGCATCGACGCCTGCGATTCGGTCATGGACCGCGTCGGCTACCCGCGCGGCCTGATCCGCTATTCGACCGAGCACGCACTGCATCACGAAGGCTACCGGCTGCTCAGGCCGCGGACGATCGTCTACAGCACGATCCTCGTCGTGCTGGTCACTGCGCTGGTGTCGGCCATCGCACTGCGGCCGCCCGTTATCCTGGACGTCATCCGGGACCGCAACACGCTGTACCGCGATGTCGGCAGGCAGGGCATCGAGAACAGCTACACCGTGCGTATCGTCAACAAGCACAATCGCGACCACCGCTACCGGCTGAGCGTCTCGGGAATGCCCGGCATCCGGCTCGAGACGCCCGACGAGATTGCCATCGCGGGCGAATCGGTGCAGACCATGCCCGTCTCCGTGACGGCACCGCACGAGGTGGCCGTCGGCGGCAACGTGGTCGAGTTCCGACTGGAGAGCCTGACCGATCCGGGCGTAGCCGTTACCGAGGAGAGCCGCTTTCGCGGCCCGCAGGAGGGGAGATGACTGACTCCGAGATAGACACGCGCTGGTTCACGAACGCCTGGGTCTGGCTCATCATCGCCATCCCCGGCCTAACCGTGGCCGGCTGCATGCTGACGAGCTGGCTCGCGATCTCGAATCCCGACACGCTCGTCAAGGATCCCGCGCTCGAGCGCTCCGTCGTTACCCGCACGCCGCGCGACGCGCTGCCCTGAGCATGAGCGCGGCCTGTTTTCACTGCGGGGACAGACTGCCGGCGGACGCTCCGTTCACGGCAGTCTGTCCCCGCAGTGAAAACAGG
>DQBD01000028.1:0-1748 GCA_003526065.1 Gammaproteobacteria bacterium
GTCACGAAGCCGCCGAAGATGCGCGCGAGCAACGCGCTCGGTAGCTTGTCGGCCAGCCAGCCGCCCAACACCGCCCCAACCACCAGCCCTGGCAGCAGGGTCAAGACCAGCGGCACGTCCACGGCACCACGCCGGTAGTGTGCGTAGGCGGAGGACAGCGAGGTCGGCACGATGATGGCCAGCGAGGTGCCGATGGCCAGATGCATGAGCACAGCAGCCGGCATGTCCAGCAGCGGGAACACCAGCGCCAGTGCCGGCACGATCACCACGCCGCCGCCCAGGCCGAGCATGCCGGCGATCAGCCCGGCCAGGGCGCCGATCGCCAGGTAGACACCGAGAATCACGTCATCTGCTCAGTCCGGCGCGCGGCCGCCTTGAATCAGAAGTGGGTCGGCTCGACCCGCCGCTCGAGCGCGGCCAGCATTTCGTCGGCGCGCGGGCTGCCGGCCGCCGCCGCCTTCTCCAGCAGTGCCTTGCCTTGTTTCAGGTCGCGCGGCACGCCGGCGCCTTCGATGTACAGCTCGCCCAGTTCGGCCCAGGCGTCCGGGTGACCCAGGTCGCTGGCTTTACGCAGCCATTCCACCGCAGCCTTGTCGTCGCGCTGTATGCCCAGCCCGGTGGTGAGCATCAGCGCCACTTCCACCATGGCCGCCGGGTTGCCGGCGCGTGCCTGGGTTTCCCAGTGGCCGAAGGCGCGCTTGAACCACATGTCGGCCTGCGGCGGATCCATGGCCACGCCATGGCCGTACATGTAGAACGTGCCCATGAAGTATTCCGCCTCGACGTTGCCTTGCTCGGCGAGGGGCTTGATCAGGCGCACGGCGGTATTGAAGTCGTGGCGTTCGAAGGCGGCGATGCCGTCCTCCAGAGCGCCGGCCTGGGCATTCAGGGACCAGGCTGCGAAAGCGGCCAGCAGGAATCTGCGACAACGTTGCACGGTGAATCCTCCTTCTGGGTCTGCGCATCCCTTGTACGGGGGGCGAGCGCTGCATGGTACACTGCGCGCCCCGCCAAGGCGGCGCCAGCCGGACGTTACCCGGTCCCGGTGCCCGCTGTCGGACGGATCATGTGGGGCGGTAGCTCAGCTGGGAGAGCGTCGCGTTCGCAATGCGAAGGTCGGGAGTTCGATCCTCCTCCGCTCCACCACTTCCTCAGGACGCCACGCCGGATCACCGGTGGCCTTCCCGTCGCGGTCAAGGCTCAGGGGACGTCCATCAAAAGCAGCGTGTTGGTACGCCCGGAGCCGGGCTGGTCACCCTTGGTGATCAGCACGCGCATGCCGCGCTCGATCAGTCCGCGTGTCTTGAGCAGTTCCAGTGCGTCCTGCGCGACGCGTTCGTAAGGCCGGTCACGGTCGAAGTTGATGGCGGTCACGCCGCGCAGCAGGGCCATGCGCCGGCGCGTGCGGGCATGCTCGGTCAGGGCGAATACCGGCACGCCGTGCAGCAGGCGCGACAGCAGCAGGGCGGTGTGCCCGGAGTCGGTCAGCGCCAGCACGGCGCTGGTGTGGCCGTGGCGCGCCAGGTACATGGACGCCATGGCGATGGCCTCGTCGGTGCGCTCGAAGTGGCTGGCGAACTGGGCCGCCGAGCGTTCGGTGACCGGGTAGCGCTCGGCGCCCAGGCAGATGCGGGCCACCGTCTCCACCACGCGCACCGGGTAGGTGCCGACCGAGGTTTCGGCCGACAGCATCACCGCGTCCGTGCCATCGATGACGGCGTTGGCGACGTCGAGCACCTCGGCGCGCG
>DQBD01000028.1:1970-3291 GCA_003526065.1 Gammaproteobacteria bacterium
ACGTCGAGCACCTCGGCGCGCGTCGGCACCGGGTTTTCGATCATGGACTCCATCATTTGGGTGGCGGTGATGCACGGCCGGTTCAGCTCGCGCGCCAGGGCGATGATGCGTTTTTGCACGCCGGGCAGTTCGGCATCGCCGATCTCCACGCCCAGATCGCCACGCGCCACCATGACCGCATCGGCGGCCTCGACAATGCTGTCGAGCGCCGTCACCGCCTCGCTGCGCTCGATCTTGGCGACGATGCGGGCATGCCCGCCGGCGCCGCGCAGCAACTCGCGCGTGAGTTCGATGTCGAGCGCCCGCCGCACGAACGACACCGCCAGGTAATCGACCTCCAGTGCGGCGGCGGTGGCGATGTCGTCGCGGTCCTTGGCGGTCAGCGCGGACGCCGACAGGCCGCCGCCGAGCTTGTTGATGCCCTTGTGGTTGGACAGCTCGCCGCCGGCCTCCACCTCGCACTGCACGGCCGTGTCGTGCACGCTCAGCACGCGCAGCTGGATCAGGCCGTCGTTGAGCAGCAGCCGGTCGCCGGCGCGCACGTCCTGCGCCAGCTGCGGGTAGTCGGTGCCGACCGCCTGCTCGTCGCCGTCATGCTCGCCGAGCGCGCCGTCGATGGTGAAGTGCGCGCCGGCCTGCAGCGTCACCGGCCCGTTGCGAAAACCGCGCACGCGTACTTTCGGCCCGGACAGGTCGGCCAGCACCGCGACGTCGCAGCCGACACTCTCGGCCGCGGCACGCAGGGCGCCGATGCGCCGCTCGTGATCGGCCCGCTTACCGTGCGAGAAGTTGATGCGCGCCACGTTCATGCCGGCGCGCAGCAGGCCTTCGAGCACCCCCGGTGGATCGGTGGCGGGCCCCAGGGTGGCGACGATGCGGGTTTGGCGTTGTTCGGTCATGGCTGCTCTGTGCGGGTGAGGGTCTCGAAATCAGCCAATGTGTTCAGATTGGCAAAGGCATCCTGGTGTTGCGCGTCCCTGGAGAAATCCACGCTCAACCAGCCGGTGGTGGCGAACAGGGCCTGCAGGCTGTGTCGGCCGTTTTTCAGGTTGTCTTCAATGGCGGCCAAGGCGCTCGCCGGCAGCAGCACGCAGGCGTACTGATGGCGTGTGCCGTCGAACGGCACCCGGGCACGCGCATCCTGGCGCGGTGCCGCTGCCAGCAGTCGCGCGCACAGATCCAGCGGCAGCCGGGGCAGGTCGCAGGCCACAGCCAACAGCCACGGCGTGTCACACGCCCGCAGCCCGGCGCGCAGGCCGGCCAGCGGGCCGGCGTACGGATAGGGGCCATCGTCCAGCGGTGCAAAGCCGAGAGCCCGGTA
>DQBD01000028.1:3543-9179 GCA_003526065.1 Gammaproteobacteria bacterium
CGCGCGTGGTTGCGGTTGGCGCTCAGGAGCACGGTGCGCACCTGCGGTGCCAGGCGCTCGAAGACATGCTGCACCAGTGGTTGGCTGGTCAGTGGCAGCAGGCCCTTGTCGGCGCCGCCCAGGCGTGCGCCGCGGCCGCCGGCCAGGATGAGGCCGGTCACCTCGGTGCACGGCGCCGCAGGGGTGGGGTTGGGATGACCAGGCATGAGCCGACGCGCTATCCTGTCGCGCTGTTTTCGCGCACGGCGGAACGACAGCGGGCGCATCGGCGCCGGCACTGCCCTTCACGATCATGGCCCATCATACGCTCGACGCCCGCTACCTTCTGTGTCCGCTGCCGGTGCTGCGCACGCAGGCGAAGATCCGCGACCTGCATCCGGGCGACGTGCTCGAGGTGCAGTGCACGGATCACGGCGTGCTGGCCGACATCCCGGCCTGGTGTCGTATCAATGGTCACCGCCACATCGACAGTTTCGAGCGCGACGGCGTGGTGACCATCATTCTCGAGGTGGGCGGCGATGCCGGCGACCGCCAGTCGGCCTGAGGCCGGTCGGCCGGAGGCCAGCGACCGTTATCAGGCCGGGCGCCGGGTCACGCTGATCGCCGCCGGGATCAATCTGTTCCTGGCGCTGATCAAGTTCGCCGGGGGCATCTTCGCCCATTCGCAGGCGCTGATCGCCGACGCCATCGACTCGACCGCTGACCTGTTCAGCGACATGGCCGTGCTGTACGGCGCCCGGCAGAGCGCGCGCGCGCCGGACGCCAAGCATCCCTACGGTCACGGCCGCATCGAGACGCTGGTGTCGGTGTTCCTGGGCGGGGTGCTGCTGGCAACCGCCGCCGGTATCAGCCTGCACGCCGCCCAGCGTCTGCTGGACCCCGAGCAGATCCTGCCGCCCGGCCCGGCGGCACTGGCCGTGGCGGTGGTGGCCATCGCGCTCAAGGAATGGATCTACCGCTACACGCTGCGCGTCGGCCGGGAAACCCGTTCGCGCATGCTCGAGGCCAACGCCTGGCATCAGCGCACCGATTCCATCTCCTCGCTGGTGGTGCTCACGGGCGTCGGCGGCAGTCTGCTGGGCATGCCGTACCTGGACCCGGTGGCAGCCATCGGCGTGTCGGTGCTGATCGCCCGCGTCGGTTGGGAGTTGTTGTGGCAATCGGCGTCGGAACTGGCCGACAGCGCCCTGGCGCGCGAGCGGGTGGCGGCCATCCGGCGTACCATCCGGGACGTGGAAGGCGTGCATGGCCTGCACATGCTGCGCACCCGCCGCGCCGGGCCGGATGCGCTGGTTGACGTGCACGTTCAGGTCAACCCGCACATCAGCGTGTCGGAAGGCCACCGCATCGCCGAGCACATCCGAGAGCGGCTGATCCGCGACCTGGACGAGGTCAGCGACGTGCTGGTGCATATCGATACCGAGGATGACCAGTCCTTCGAGCGGGGTCGCACGCTGCCGTTGCGCGCCGACCTGGAGCGGCAGATCCGCGGCACCATCGCCGGCGTTCCGGGCGCGGAGCAGGTGCGGCAGGTGCTGCTGCACTACGATGCCGACCGCATCGGTGTCGAGCTGCATCTGCCGCTGGAGCTGGCGCCTGACGCCGCCGCCGCGCGGTCCCTGGCCGAGCGCCTGAAAACGCCGCTTTACGACGTGCCGCACGTCGTCGATGTGGCGGTGCATTTCGTGATCTGAGGATACCGGCTCGATGTCTGGCAATACCTTTGGCCGTCTGTTCACGGTCACCACCTTTGGCGAGAGCCACGGCGCCGCGCTTGGCGCCATCGTCGACGGTTGTCCGCCGGGCCTGCCGCTGAGCGAGGCCGACATCCAGCCGGACCTGGACCGGCGCCGGCCCGGCACCTCGCGCTACACCACCCAGCGCAAGGAGGCGGACCAGGTGGAGATCCTGTCCGGCGTGTTCGAAGGGGTGACCACCGGCACGCCGATCGGTCTGCTGATCCGCAACACCGACCAGCGCTCGCGCGATTACGCCGCCATCAAGGACAAGTTCCGGCCCGGTCACGCCGACTACACCTACCAGCACAAGTTCGGCCGTCGCGACTACCGCGGCGGCGGTCGCTCGTCGGCCCGCGAGACCGCGGCGCGGGTCGCTGCCGGGGCGGTGGCGCGCAAGTACCTGGCCCAGCGGGGCGTGGTCATTCGCGGCTATCTGGCCCAGATGGGTGATATCGCCCTCGAGTTGCGCGACTGGGCGGCGGTGAACGACAACCCGTTTTTCTGTCCGGACCCGGGGCGGGTGGCCGAACTGGAAGCGGCCATCACGCAACTGCGCCGTGACGGCGACTCGGTCGGCGCACGCGTGACCGTGTTGGCGCACGGTGTGCCGCCAGGTCTGGGCGAGCCGGTGTTCGACCGCCTGGATGCCGACATCGCGCACGCCATGATGGGCATCAATGCGGTCAAGGGGGTGGAGATCGGCGCCGGTTTCGAGGTGGTGAACCAGCGCGGCAGCGAGCACCGTGACCAGATAACCGCCGCGGGGTTCCTGTCCAACCGCGCCGGGGGCGTGCTGGGTGGCATCTCCAGCGGTCAGGACGTGGTCGTCAGCCTGGCGCTGAAGCCGACGTCCAGCATCCGCCTGCCCGGCCGTACCGTGGACATCCACGGTGCCGACACCGACATTGTCACCACCGGCCGCCACGATCCGTGCGTGGGCATCCGCGCGGTGCCGATCGCCGAGGCCATGCTGGCGCTGGTGCTGATGGACCACCTGCTACGCCAGCAGGCGCAGAACGCCGGCGTGGTGCCGGGCACGCCGGTCATCCCCGGCGCGGTTGACGACTGACCCGCGACGGCTGCCTTACTGGCGGCTGTCGGCCTTCTACCTGTTCTACTTCGCCATCCTCGGCGCCATGGTGCCGTACTGGACGGTGTTCCTGCGCGCCCGCGGCATGAGCGCGTTCGAGATCGGCCAGTTGATGGCGGTCGGCACGCTGACGCGCATCGTGGCGCCGTGGGCCAGTGCCTGGCTGGGTGACCGGGTGCCGCGACGCATCGCCGTGGTGCGCCTGTCGGCCTTGCTGATGACCCTGGTCTTCTGCGGCATGTTCGTGGCCCACGGTTTCTGGCAGGTGGCGCTGATCACCGCGGCCTTCGGCTTTTTCTGGAACGCTGCCCTGCCGCAGTTCGAAATCGTCACCCTTGGCCACCTCGGGTCCGCCGGCAATCTGTACGGCCGCATTCGCCTGTGGGGTTCGGTGGGTTTCATCGGCGTGGTGCTGGGCGGTGGCTGGCTGCTCGAGCGCGCCGGCATCGAGACCCTGTTGCTGGTGTTGCTGGCCACCATGGGTGGCACGTTCATCAGCAGCCTGCTGGTCCCGGATCGGGTCGGGGCGCCGGCGGTGCAGGCGCGCGCCTCGCTGCGCGTGGCCATGCGTCATCCGGCGGCGCTGGGGTTCCTGGCCGCCGCCTTTCTGATGCAGACCAGTCACGGTCCGTACTACGCGTTCTATTCAATCCTGCTCGAGGACCTCGGCTACGCCCGTACGGCGGTCGGCGCGCTGTGGGCGCTTGGGGTGGTGGCCGAGGTGGCCATGTTCCTGGCACTGGCGCGCCTGCTGCCACGGTTGGGCGCGGCGCGGGTGTTCATGGCGAGTCTGCTGTTGGCCGGTGGGCGCTGGCTGCTGATCGGTCACGGCGCGCCGGCGCTGGGTTGGCTGCTGCCGGCGCAGCTGCTGCATGCCGCCAGCTTCGGCGCGTTTCACGTCGCGGCACTGGCGCAGGTGCAGCGGTTCTTCCCAGGCGCCCTGCAGGGGCGCGGTCAGGCGCTCTACAGCGGTCTGTGCATGGGCGGCGGCGGCGCCGTGGGTGGCGTGCTCAGCGGGGTGCTGTGGGATGGGCTGGGTGCGACGCGGGTGTTCGAGCTGGCGGCGCTGGCGGCGTTGCTCGGTGCCGCGCTGTGGGCCTGGCTCAGCCGGTATGCGTCAGAGCCCGCCAACGCGGCAGCGGGATGACCTGCGCCGGCGTGCCGGCCGGTCCTGAACGCCCGCTATCGGGGGACAGGCGGAACGCCGCCCGCACCGCGCTGTCGACGGCGTCGAGGAAGCGCACGGTCAGCAGGTCGGTGTTGGGGTGGTCGAGGACTTTTTCGCGCACCGGCTGCAGCGCGGCCAGCGTCCGCTCGGCCGAGAGTCGGGCCCGGATGTGGTAGCATCGATTGTTTTTATAAATCGCCCGCAGCAGCTCTTTCACCAGCCGGTCGTGCAGGCCGGTGGCCAGCAACAGGTCGGCCGGTTCCTTGGCCGCACGGTTGACCAGCAGGTGGCAGGTGCCGAGTTGGTTCTCGAGCCAGATGGCGAGTTCGCGATAAGTCATGGCATGCGCCGGATCGTCGGTATCGTAAAGCGTGCAAGGTCCGTGGCGGAGCGGGGCCAGATTCTGGGCAGGTCGTGGCCGCTTGTCGAGCGGATGGCGATTCATGAAGGTTGAAGCGGAGGTCGGGCGGCGCCAGCGGCGTTGTTCGGGGCGGTCGCGTTGGCGACGGTCATCGTCCGGCATCGCGTTTTGAAGTATCAGCGACAGTTACGGTAGGCATGCCATGGTCGGCAAAACCCTGTACGACAAATTGTGGGATTCCCACGTGGTGCACTCCGAGCCGGACGGTTCGGTGCTGCTGTACATCGATCGTCACCTGATCCATGAGGTGACCTCGCCGCAGGCCTTCGAGGGCCTGGCGCTGTCCGGTCGCCGGCCGTGGCGCACGGCGGCCAACCTGGCGGTGGCCGATCACAACGTGCCGACCACCGACCGCAGCGTGGGCATTGCCGACCCGGTGTCGGCCGAGCAGGTGGCCACGCTGGATCGCAACTGCGAGCAGTTCGGCATCACCGAGTTCCGCATGGACGACCCGCGCCAGGGCGTGGTGCACATCATCGGGCCCGAGCAGGGGGCCACGCTGCCGGGCATGACCGTGGTGTGTGGCGACTCGCACACCGCCACGCACGGCGCCTTCGCCGCGCTGGCCTACGGCATCGGCACGTCCGAGGTCGAGCACACGCTGGCCACGCAGACGCTGCCGCAGCGCAAGTCCAAGAACATGCTGATTCGCGTCGACGGCGCGCTGGGGCCCGGTGTGTATGCCAAGGACCTGATCCTGGCGATCATCGGCGCCATCGGCACGGCCGGGGGCACCGGCTATGCCATCGAGTTCGGCGGCGAGGCGGTGCGTGCGCTGTCCATGGAAGGGCGCATGACGCTGTGCAACATGGCCATCGAGGCCGGCGCGCGTGTCGGGCTGGTGGCCGTGGACGACACCACCATCGACTACGTCCGCGGCCGGCCGTTCGCGCCGCAGGGCGAGGCCTTCGAACGTGCGGCGTCCGCCTGGCGGGCGCTGGTGTCCGATCCGGATGCGCAGTTCGATCGGGTGGTCGAGATCGACGCCGCCAGCCTGGTGCCGCAGGTGACCTGGGGTACGTCGCCGGAAATGGTGCTGCCGGTGCACGGGCAGGTGCCCGACCCGGCCGCCGAGGCCGACCCGGCACGGGCCGAGGGCATGCGCCGGGCGCTCAGCTACATGGACCTTCAGCCCGGTACGGCGCTGACCGACGTGCGCATCGACAAGGTCTTCATCGGTTCGTGCACCAATGGCCGCATCGAGGACTTCCGCGCCGC
>DQBD01000028.1:9434-13177 GCA_003526065.1 Gammaproteobacteria bacterium
CCCGGCTCGGGGCTGGTCAAGCGGCAGGCCGAGGCCGAGGGTCTGGACGAGATCTTCCGCGCGGCCGGCTTCGAGTGGCGCGAGGCCGGTTGTTCCATGTGCCTGGCCATGAATGCCGACCGCCTGGAGGCGGGCGAGCGTTGCGCCTCGACCTCGAACCGCAATTTCGAGGGCCGGCAGGGCCAGGGCGGGCGCACCCACCTGGTCAGCCCGGCCATGGCGGCGGCCGCGGCGGTGGCCGGCCATTTCGTCGATGTGCGCGAACTCTGAGGGTTAGCCGATGCAAGCTCTGAAACTGCTGTGTGCCGCCGGTGTGCTGCTGACGCTGAGCGCCTGCAACACCATCGAGGGAATCGGCAAGGACATCCAGCGCGGTGGCGAGGCCATCGAGAAGTCTGCCAAGTAAGCGACCCGATCATGGAAAAATTCACTTCAATCAATGGCCTGGTGGTGCCGGTCGATCGTGCCAACATCGACACCGACGCCATCATCCCCAAGCAGTTCCTGAAGTCGGTCAAGCGCAGTGGCTTCGGGCCGAATCTGTTCGACGAGTGGCGCTATCTGGATCACGGCGAGCCGGGGCAGGACTGCTCGGGGCGGCCGCTGAACCCGGACTTCGTGCTCAACCAGCCGCGTTACGCCGGCGCGCAGGTGCTGCTGGCGCGGCGCAACTTCGGCTGCGGCTCCAGTCGCGAGCATGCGGTGTGGGCGCTGGTCGACTACGGCATCCGCGCCGTCATCGCGCCGAGCTTCGCCGAGATCTTCTACAACAACAGCTTCAAGAACGGCCTGCTGCCGGTGACGCTGCCCGAGGACGTCGTCGAGCGGCTGTTCCAGGCCGTGGCCGGCAACGAGGGCTACCGGCTGACGGTCGATCTGGAGGCGCTGGAAGTGCGCACGCCGGACGGCGAGGCATTCGCCTTTTCCATTGATGCCGACCGTCGCCACCGCCTGCTGAACGGGCTCGATGACGTCGCGCTCACGCTGGAACATGCCGACGCCATCCGCGCCTACGAGGCGCGCCGCGCCGCCGAGGCGCCGTGGCTGTTTCCCGACCATGCCGGAGCGTCCCGATGAGCCACTCGCTGTTGCTGTTGCCGGGTGACGGCATCGGGCCGGAAATCGTCGCCGAGGCGCAAAAGCTGCTGCTGGCGGTGGGCGAGCGCTTCGGGCTCGAGTTCACGTTCACGCGCGGCCTGCTCGGTGGTTGTGCCATCGACGCCTGTGGCACGCCGTTGCCTGACGAGACGCTGGCGCTGGCGCGGCAGGCCGACGCGGTGCTTCTGGGCGCCGTCGGCGGCGAGAAGTGGGACCGTGGTCCGGCGCACCTGCGTCCGGAGCGTGGCCTGCTCGGCATCCGCAAGGCGCTGGGTCTGTACGCCAACCTGCGCCCGGCGCTGCTGTTCCCGGAACTGGCCGGCGCCTCGACCCTGAAGCCGGAGGTGGTGGCGGGGCTCGACATCGTCATCATCCGCGAGCTGACCGGCGGCATCTACTTCGGTGAGCCGCGCGGTGTCGGCACGCTGGACGATGGCAGCCGCGAGGGCCGCAACACCATGGTTTACAGCGAGGCCGAGATCGAGCGCATCGGGCGCACCGGTTTCGACATCGCCCGTCGCCGCGGCCGGCGCCTGTGCTCGGTGGACAAGGCCAACGTGCTGGAAACCAGTCAGCTGTGGCGCGAGGTCATGACGCGCCTGGCGGCGGAGTATCCGGACGTCGAACTGAGCCACATGTACGTGGACAACGCCGCCATGCAGCTGGTGCGGGCCCCGAAGCAGTTCGACGTGGTGGTCACCGAGAACCTGTTCGGCGACATCCTGTCCGACTGCGCCGCCATGCTGACCGGTTCCATCGGCATGCTGCCGTCGGCGTCGCTGAACGAAAGCGGTTTCGGCATGTACGAGCCGGTGCACGGCTCCGCGCCGGACATCGCCGGGCAGCAGAAGGCCAACCCGCTGGCAACGTTGCTGTCGGTGGCCATGCTGCTGCGCTACAGCCTGGGCGAGTCGGCCGCCGCCGACGGCGTGGAGCAGGCAGTGGCCAGCGTGCTGCGTCAGGGGCTGCGCACGGCCGACATCGCCGTGCCCGGGGAGACCGTGCTCGGCACCGCGCAGATGGGTGACGCGGTGGTGGCGGCCCTGCGCGACGGTGCCTGATTCCAGGGTGATGTGATGAGTCGCAAGTTCAATGTGGCCGTGGTCGGCGCTACCGGCGCGGTCGGCGAGACCATGCTCGAGGTGCTGGCCGAACGGCAGTTCCCGATCGGCGAGTTGTATGCGCTGGCCAGCGAGCGGTCAGTGGGGAAGGAGGTGCGCTGCGGTGACCGGCGCCTGAAGGTGCAGGACCTGGCCACGTTCGATTTCTCGCAGGTCGAGATCGGGCTGTTCTCGGCCGGCGGATCGGTTTCCGCCGAGTACGCGCCGCGTGCCGCCGAGGCCGGCTGCGTGGTGATCGACAACACCTCGCATTTCCGCAACGAGCCCGACATCCCGCTGGTGGTGCCGGAGGTCAATCCGCACGACATCGCCGATTATCGCGACCGCGGCATCATCGCCAACCCCAACTGTTCCACCATCCAGATGGTGGTGGCCCTGAAGCCGCTGCACGACGCCGCGCGCATCCGCCGCATCAACGTCGCGACCTACCAGTCGGTGTCCGGCACCGGCAAGCAGGCCATCGAGGAACTGGCCGGCCAGACCGCGGCGCTGCTCAACGGCAAGCCGACCGAGCCGAAGGTGTATCCGAAGCAGATCGCCTTCAACGCCCTGCCGCACATCGACAGCTTCCAGGAGAACGGTTACACCCGGGAAGAAATGAAGATGGTGTGGGAGACGCGCAAGATCCTGGGCGACGCCGACATCGAGGTGAACCCCACCTGCGTGCGCATTCCGGTGTTCTACGGTCATTCCGAGGTGGTGCACGTCGAGTTCGAGCGCCCGCTGGGTGCCGACGAGGCGCGGTTGCTGCTGGCGCAGGCCGCCGGTGTGCAGGTCATCGACGAGCGGGCGCCCGGCGGTTATCCGACGGCGGTCGAGGCGACTGGCGAGGACTGGGTCTACGTCGGTCGTATCCGTGAGGACATCTCGCACCCCTGCGGCCTGAACCTGTGGGTGGTGTCGGACAACATTCGCAAAGGTGCCGCCACCAACAGCGTGCAGATCGCCGAACGGCTCATTGCCGAGTATCTGGACGCTTGATCCGGTTTGTGGCGTCCGTCCGGCTGAGCTACTCTCTGGGCAAATCCACACCGCGGCACGAAATATAGGGAGGGCTTCGGTGGCTAAGACCAAGGTGGCCGACAAGAAATTGCGCAAGGCGCTGGCACCGGCCCTGCTGCTGCCCATCGGCTTTGCGCCGATGAGCGCCCAGGCACTGGGCCTGGGCACCTTGCACGTTGACTCGGCACTCGGCCAGCCGCTCGAGGCGCGCATCGACCTGGTCGGCGCAACTGCGGCCCAGGCCGAGTTGGCCACGATCAGCCTGGCGCCGGCCGACGCGCGTGAGCGCATGGGGCTGAGCGACCCGATGCTCGGCGGCGTGTTGCTGCGGTTCGAGGTCAAGGTTGCCCCGGGTGGGCGCTCCTACGTGCTTGTGACGTCCTCCGGGCCGGTGCGCGAGCCGTATCTCGATTTCGTGCTGCAGGCGGTCAGTCCCTCGGGACAGGTGGTGCGTCACTACACCGTTCTTTTGGATCCGGTCGGCACCACCGCCGCCCCGGTGTGTGTCACGCGAGCGAGCGC
>DQBD01000146.1:0-866 GCA_003526065.1 Gammaproteobacteria bacterium
GTCCAACTCGCCGGCGGACGAGACCCTGTCCATTGCCCTGGCCAGCCCGCGGTAGGATGCGGTGAGGCACGAACCGCATCGGTCGAGATTCTCCGCGATTGATGCGCCTCCTACGTCGGCACATCCTACAAAGGCAGCGGGCCGCCGGGGGGAGTGACCGCCGGCCGTGCCCACACGGCTTCACCACCACGCAAAATCGCCGATGGGGATTAATTTTATTTCCGCGTGGGCGCGCTGCTTTGCCCATCCCACAAAGAATTGCGCAAATCTTCGGCCAGGGCGGCCTTGATCTCGTCGTCGGTTTTGGGGCTCCCCTTCCCCTTGAGCATGCCGGAGACATCGGCCAGTTCCGCGGGCGTAAAGGGAGCCTTGGGCTTCAAAAGCAGTCCGTCGCCGGTGTCGATCACCATCAGTTCGAGACCGGGCTCCCAGTGATGGATGGTCCACAGGGCTTTCGGGATGAGCACGTGCCCTTTGCGGGAGAGCCTGGTGGTTTTCATTCCGGCGATTCTCGAACGTGGGACGACGAGAACGCTATTTTGGGAGGAGCAGCCCAGTCAAACCACGCCGCCGACCCGGCCGCGGCGTCTGTGTGTGCGGCAGGCTGATCTCGCTCCCCGCTCCGCTATAGTCTGGCCCTGCTGAACAGTCGTTCGCTTCGGCGGACCAACAAACGCGAGAGAGGCAGGAGGACGCCATGCAGGGACGTTTCGAGGCACGCAGCGCGCTGGTCACCGGCGCCGCCAATGGCATCGGCCGGGCCACGGCGCTGCGGCTGGCGAATGAGGGCGCCCGCGTGTGTCTGGCGGACGTGGACGAGGCCGGCAACGGGGAGACGCTGGCGCAGATCGAGGCCGCCGGCGGGC
>DQBD01000146.1:1163-1847 GCA_003526065.1 Gammaproteobacteria bacterium
ACGCGCGCCGAGCAGGCGCATGGTCCGCTGCGCATCCTGTTCAACAACGCCGGCACCGAGGGCCACGACGGCAACGTGGACGCGCTGAGCCTGGACGACTGGGAACGCATCCAGGCCGTCAACACGCGCGGCGCGTTCCTGGTCGCCAAGCACGCCATCCACAGCATGCTGCGCGGCGGCGGCGGGGTGATTACCTGCACCGCATCGGTCGGCGGGCTGATCGGCGGGCCGGGCCTGCATTCGTACAGCGCGTCGAAGGGCGCGGTGATCTCGCTCACGCGCACGCTCGCCGTCACCTACGCGCAGCAGGGCATCCGCGCCAACGCGGTGTGTCCGGGCCTGGTGCTGACGCCGATGGTGGACCGCATCGGCGCGCAGTTCGTTGAGATGGCAACGGCGATGACGCCGCTCGGCCGCGGCGCGCAGCCGGTGGAGATTGCCAACCTGGTGGCGTTCCTGTCGTCCGACGAGGCGAGCTTCATCACCGGCGCGATCATTCCGGTGGATGGCGGCTTCACGGCGCACTAGCGGGGGTGCTGTCATGAGCATCAGCCTCGACATGTTCCGCCTGGATGGCCGCGTGGCGCTGGTGACCGGCGTCGGTGGCGGCCCGGGGGCGCGTGTTCGCGCAGGCGCTGGCGGCGAGCAGTAGGATGCGCTGAGGAACGAAGCGCATCGATCGCG
>DQBD01000146.1:2063-7603 GCA_003526065.1 Gammaproteobacteria bacterium
CCCATGCAGCCGACCATCCTTCCCCACGACCCGGCCAAGGCGTTCTTCACCGACGAGCGCTGCCACATCACCGAGCTGTCCAACTCGCCGGCGGACGAGGCCCTGTCCATTGCCCTGGCCAGGGTGGAGCCGGGTGTCACCACGCGCTGGCATCGGCTGATCGGTACGACCGAACGGTACGTGATGCTCTCCGGGCAGGGTGTGGTGGAGATCGGCAACCTGCCGCCGCGCGCCGTGGCGCCGCACGACGTGGTGATCATCCCGCCCGGCTGCCGGCAGCGGATTACCAACACCGGCTCGCAGGATCTGCTGTTCCACGCGCTGTGCACGCCGCGGTTCCGGCCCTCCGCGTATGAGGATGTGGACCGGTAGCCCGGGCTCACGCCGGCGCAGGCGCGCGAGCCGGCCGTGCCGCCAACGGCGGACGGCCCCGGGTCGGCCCGGTCAGAAGCTGTAGCTGAGGCCGGCGTAGAACGACCGCCCCGGCCCAGCCACGGCAATGCCCCACGGCACGCCGTTGATGGCCATGGTGCGGCCCTGCCCGGTGTACGCGCCGCCCAGCGGCAGGGCGTAGCGCCGGTCGAACAGGTTTTCGATGCCGGCATCGAGCGTGACCTGCCGCCAGGTGTAGCGGGTGCGCAGGTGCAGCAGGGTGTAGGACGCGGTCTCGATTTCGTTGCGCACGCCGGAGACGGCGTGCTTGCGCCCCACCCACTCGGTTTCGATGGCGTTGTGCCAGCGGCCGCGCGCCTGGCTGAGCGTGAGCGTGGCGTGCAGGGGATGGATGTTGTACAGGTCGTCGCCGGTGTCGCGGTTCTCGCCGCGCACGTAGCCGAACACGCCGTCCAGCGCCACATCCCCCACCGCCGTGCCGCGCAGCAGTGCCAGGTGGCCGGACAGGTCCAGTCCGTACAGCTGGGCGGAGACGTTGTCGTACTGCAGCACGTTGAAGCGGTCCGGCAGGCAGCTGGCCGTCGGCGCGCAGCGGGCGTCGATGTAGTCCTCCACGCGCGTGTAGTACGGGCTCAGGCGCACGTGCCAGCGGCGTTGCGCGGCGTCGTGCCACTCGGCGGCCAGGCTCAGCGTGCGGGCGATTTCCGGCTCCAGGTCGAGGTTACCGACGTAGCCGTTACCGTCGCCGAGCAGGTTGTTCATGATGGCGGCCATGGGGTGGCCGGACCAGGTGTAGCGCTCGTACAGGTTCGGCGAGCGGGTTTTCCGCGCCAGCCCGGCCGAGTAGCTGGCCCGCGCGGTCGGCGCGTAGCGCAGCAGGGCGGTGAAATCCCAGTTGCGGTCGGTGCGGTCGTGGTCGCGCGCGTTGAAGGCGGCGGCGTCGGCGGCGTACATCATGCTGTAGCCGCTGACGTCGCCGGCGTCCATGCGCACGGTTTCGTGGCGGACACCCAACTGGCCCTGCCAGGCGCTGCCCCAGCGGCGCTCCCACTCACCGTACACGGCGTAGCGGTCGCGGCGGCCGTCGTTGATGTTCAGGAAGGTGTCGGGCGACATCATCATGCCGGTGCCCGAGGCCGGCCAGTAGTCGTCCAGCCGGTAGCGCTGATACTCGGCGCCCAGGCGCAGGGTGTCGACGGCGGTCAGCGGCAGCGCGGCGGCCAGCGTGGCACCGGTGTTGCGGCCATCGGTCCGCATGGGCATGCCGGGCGCGTCGCCGTACAGGAACTGGCGGTCGTCGCCGAAGTTCATGCGGTGGCGGGTGTCCTCGTGATACAGGCGCGTGCTGAGCTCGCCCCAGCCGAAGCGCGTGCGGTGCGCCAGGTTGACCTGGTCGGTCTCGTTGTCGGTCAGGTCCATGCGCTGGTTGGCGAAGCCGGCGTGCGGCACGTGCTGGTAACGGTAGGTGAGGTCCAGCTGCTGGCCGTCGCCGCGCAGGGCCAGACGCGCCGCGTGCTCCACGGCGCGGTAGGCGCTGGAGCCGACCTCGTCGCCGTCCACCCAGCCGCCGCCGGGCACCGGCGCTGCCGGCTTGAACGCGCCGCCGGCATCGTAGGTGTCGGCCTCGGTGCCGCTGGCGGTGTAGTTGAGACTGACATTGGCGCCGGCCAGCGTGCTGTTCAGGTGCACGCCACGGCCGTCGCCGTTGCTGCGGTAAAAGGCACCCGCGGTGCCGGTGAGCAGGGTCTGCCCCGGCGCCGCGAACAGGCTCGGCGCCGACTGCACCACCACCGTACCGCCGATGCTGTCGCCCCCCAGGCTGACCGGTGTGATGCCGGCGTAGACCTCGGCCCTGGCAACGGCGGTCGGGTCGAGGTACGACAGCGGCGCGTTCATGTGGTTGGGACAGGCGGCGATCAGGTCCATGCCGTCCACCTTGATGCGCAGGCGGTCGTCCCCCAGGCCACGGATGACCGGCAATCCGCCACGCCCGCCGGAGCCGGCCACCGCCACACCGGGCACGCCACGCAGCAGGGCCGCGCTGTCGGCGCTGCGGTGGCGCTGCCGGTTCAAGGTGTCGGCATCCGGCCCGGTGTCCAGCCACTGTGTCAGCGACCGGTAGGGCGAGGAGGTGATTTCGATGCGCATCTGCGCACCGGCAGGCGCGGAAACGGCGGCACTGAGCACCACCAGCGCCGCGAGGCCCGCGGCGCGCTGCACGAAAGCGGTCAAGACGATCCCCTGGGCCGGGGCAGCCGCTGCTGTGGCTGCCGGTTGTCGGACTGCCTGGAACCTTAACCACCGTGGTGCCACGGCGGAATGCGGCACGTTGCCGCAGGTGGCGGGCGGCCACCGCCGGGGGAAGGGTTTCTTTTGGGGGAGACCGAAGCCGTGCAGTGCTCAATGAACCAATGGGTCACGCCATTGATTCATGCCGGAGCATTCCGCCGGACCGCGGGCGGCCGACCAAGTCGGCGCTGGCCTAGGCGCCGAAGAAGCGGTTGCCCGGCCGCGGCAGGCCCATGTGCTGGCGCAGGGTGGTGCCTTCGTACTCGCGCCGGAACAGGCCGCGGCGCTGCAGCTCCGGCACCACCTGGTCGACGAAGTCGTCCAGGCCGCCCGGCAGGTAGGGGAACATCACGTTGAAGCCGTCGCAGGCGCGGCCTTCCAGCCACGCCTGCATCTGGTCGGCAATCATGGCCGGGGTGCCGATCATCTCCAGCGTGCCAAACGCCCCGCCCACGTACTGCGCCAGTTGGCGCACGGTGAGCTTGTCGTTGCGGGCCATGTCGACCAGTTTCTGACGCGAGGTGTGACTCGCGTTGGTCGGCGGCAGCTCATCCGGCAGCGGGCCATCCAGATCCAGCTTGGACACGTCGAAGCCGAGCTGCACCGACAGCGTGCCGATGCCGCTGGCCGGGTTGACCAGGCTGTCGAGCTTCATTTTCTTGGCGCGCGCCTCGGCCGCCGTGTCGCCAATCACCACGAAGGCGCCGGGCATGATCACCAGATGATCCGGGTTGCGGCCGGCCGCCTGCGCGCGGCCCTTGATGTCCGCATACACGCGCTGTGCCTGGGCCAGGTCGCTGACGCCGGAGAACACCATCTCGGCGGTTTCGGCCGCCAGCTGGCGGCCGGCGTCGGACTGGCCGGCCTGCACGATCACCGGCCAGCCCTGCACCGGCCGGGCCACGTTGAGCGGGCCGCGGCTCTCGAAGAACTCGCCCTGGAAGTCCAGCACGTGCATTTTTTCGGGATCGAAGTAGACGCCGCTGTCCACGTCGCGGATGAAGGCGTCGTCGGCCCAGCTGTCCCACAGGCCGGTGACCACGTCGTAGAACTCGCGCGCGCGGCGGTAGCGCAGGTCGTGTTCGAGGTGCTCCTTGATGCCGAAATTGAGCGCTTCGTTGGGGTTGGTGGAGGTGACGATGTTCCACGCCGCGCGCCCGCCGCTGAGGTGATCCAGCGAGGCGAACAGCCGCGCCACGTGGTACGGCGCGTTGTAGGTGGTGGACATGGTGGCGATCAGGCCGATGCGCTCGGTCACCGCCGCCAGCGCGGGCAGCAGCGTCATGGGCGCAAACGAGGTCACGGTGGCGCTGCGCTTGAGGGCATCGGCCGGCATGTTGGGCACGGCCAGATGGTCGGCCATGAAGAACGCGTCGAACTTGCCGTGTTCGAGTTTCTGCGTCAGGCGCTTGATCAGCGGCCAGTTGAAGTTGGCATCCGGCGTGCCGTCCGGATAGCGCCAGGCGGCGGTATGAATGCTGATGGGACGCATGAAGGCGCCCAGGTGCAACATGCGTGGCTCGCTCATGGCTCGTCTCCGTTGGATGCCGCCACCGGCGTCAGGGTCACACCCGCCGCCAGCCGGGCCAGCGCCCCCAGGTAGATGCGCATGCCGCGCTGCAGGTCGCTGACCGCCAGGCGCTCGTTTTCGGCGTGCGCCAGCATCGGCCCGCCCGGAAAACCCATGCCGAAGGCAACGAAGTTGGGAAACGCCTTGGCATAGGTGGTGCCACCGATGGCCAGCGGCGCCGCGTCCTCGCCGGTGAACTGGCGGTACACGTCCAGCAGCGCGCGCACCAGCGGCGCGTCGGGATCGACCCACAGCGCCTCCTTGCCCTCCACCACCTGCAACCGGCCACCGTACGGCGCCAGTGCCGCGCGCAGCCGGATGCCCTGCGCGGCCAGGTCGAGCCCGCGCGGCACGCGGATGTTCAGGTTCGCCCGCAGGCCCTGCCTGGTCTGCGTCAGGCGGCCGAGATTGACGGTGCTGTCGCCCAGCTTTGGCACGCTGTGCCGCAGCCCCAGCGTGGCGCCGTCGGTCTCGAGCCCGATCTGTTCGGCAATGAAGGCCAGCGCCCGACCATTGGCCGAGCCGGGCTCGATGCCCAGTGCGGCCCGCTGCCCATGCAGCAGCTGCGCCAGGTGCGTGATGGCGTTGACGCCGGCATCCGGCCGGGCGCCGTGGGCTGCCTTGCCGTGGGCGGTCAGTTCTATCCCGCTGGCGGCCGCCGCCAGGCTGAAGCGCACGCCCTCGGCCGGGTAGGCGGCGATGGCCGGCTCCAGCACGCCGGTCAGGACCTGCGGGGCGCCGACCAGCACGGCGGTGGCCGTCTCCGGCACGCTGTTGGGCGCCACGCCACCCAGGAAACCGCGCAGCACGGGATCGGCCGGCCCGCTGAACAGCACGGCGGCGTCGAGATAGCTCTTCTCGGCGTGGATGACCGGGAAGGCGGCGTCGGCGGTCCAGCCCTCGGCCGGCACCAGGCCGGCCTCGCGCACGGCGTCCAGGTCGCGCCAGTCCATGTTCTCTTCGCTGGTGCCGACGATCAGGCGCACCGGACGGGTCAGTGTCAGGCCGGCGTCCTTCAGTGCCGCCATGGCATACAGGCTGGCCACCAGCGGGCCCTTGTCGTCCAGGCTGCCGCGCCCCCACACGTGGCCGTCGACCAGCGCGCCGCTGAACGGCGGCTGCTGCCAGCGGCCGGCCTCGCCGGCCGGCACCACGTCACCGTGCACCAGGATGCCGAGCGCGTCCGCGCCCTGCCCCAGCTCAACCACGGCCACCTGGTCGCCGGGCAGCAACCGCGCGTCGAGCCCCAGCTGCTGCGCCCGCTGGACCACTGCCTGCAACAGGGCGG
>DQBD01000233.1:0-2389 GCA_003526065.1 Gammaproteobacteria bacterium
ACGCGTTACTCACCCGTCCGCCACTCGCCACCGGGATAGCAAGCTATCCTGTGCTGCCGTTCGACTTGCATGTGTTAAGCATGCCGCCAGCGTTCAATCTGAGCCATGATCAAACTCTTCACTTGAATCCGATAGGTTGCTTTCGCAACCAAATTCGGCTATAAGGGTGTTACCCCTTAACGATACTAGGTTCGACTAACTGCTCGGACGCAAGCGCCCACACAAATTACCTGATCTCGGTTTTTCAAAGAGCGGCTGGTGTGTGACCAGCGAGGAAGGCGAATTATAAGGACCCTTCGAACGCCGTCAACACCCTTTCGCAATTATTTGCGCAAGAAGACGGGGCGTCGGGGACAGCCTTCGCTAAATCAACAGGATGCGTGCAAGGCGGCGTTTGCCGGCCTGGAGCAGGTAGGTGCTGCCCGGGCGCAGGATGCGCTTGGAATCGGCAATACGGTCGCCGTCGACCCGCACGGCGCCCTGTGAAATCAGCCGCAAAGCCTCAGATGTGCTGCTCACAAGGCCCGCTTCACGCAGCGCAGCACCGATCATCAGCCCTTCCGAAGCGTGCACCTCGAGCAACGGCAGGTCGTCCGGCACTTCACGGTGGCGGAAGCGTTCAAGGAATGCCGCGCGGGCCGCTTCGGCGCTACCGCGACTGTGGAGGCGGGCGACGATGCCCTCGGCGAGGTCCAGTTTCACTTCCATCGGATTGAGCCCATCGGCAACGGCACCGCGCAGGCGCTGCAGTTCGCCAGGTGGGCACTGGGCCACGAGTTCCATATAGCGCCACATCAGGGTGTCGGAGATCGACATCAGCTTGCCGAACATCGAGCCCGGGGGCTCGGTGACACCTATATAGTTGTCTAAGGACTTGGACATCTTCTTCACGCCATCCAGCCCCTCTAGCAGGGGCGTGGTGAGGATGGCCTGCGGGCGCTTTCCGTACGCCTGCTGAAGCTGGCGCCCCATTAATAGGTTGAACTTCTGGTCGGTCCCACCGAGCTCGAGGTCGGCTTCGAGCACCACCGAGTCGTAACCCTGCATCAGCGGGTAGAGGAACTCGTGCACCGCGATCGGCTGGCCGGCACGGTACCGCTGCGAAAAATCGTCACGCTCTAGCATGCGCGCGACCGTGGCTTGTGCCGCCAGCTGCAGCAGCCCAGCCGCCCCCAGGGGCTCCAGCCACGCCGAGTTATATAGGATGCGCGTGCGGTCGGCATCGAGCAGTTTCGACACCTGCTCCTGGTAGGTTTGCGCGTTGAGCGTGATCGCCTCCCTGGTCAACGGCCGGCGTGTCACATTGCGCCCGGTGGGGTCGCCGATCATGGCCGTGAAGTCGCCCACGACAAATATGATCTCGTGGCCGAGCTCCTGCAGCTGACGCAACTTTCCGATCAAGACGGCATGCCCCAGATGCAAGTCGGGCGCCGTTGGATCGAAGCCGGCCTTCACGCGCAGCGGCCGCCCCTCGGCCAACCGCTCGGCCAGCGCCTCCTCTGGTATGACCTCCTCGGCTCCGCGCTTGAGCAGTTCAAGAGTTGCCTTAATCGATACGTCCAACGTGGGTCACCGCCTGCCGAGAAAAAACGCGTGGCCAGCCCCTTGCATTCGCGCCGGGGCCGGGCAAAAAATGCTAATGACAATAAACTGATGAGCTGATACTAATTTTAAATAGTTCAGATCGAACCGCTGTGGCTTCAGTCGAAGGCCGGGGAACGCCTGCGCGAAGGGCTGCCAGAGCGGGTTTATCCGCAGAGGATCCAACGATTAAACGCTGCTATCGCCCTCCCACAACCCGCGTCGGCTGGCAGGCCGACCCTGCCCCCCGCCCTCGTTCCACGCCCGCAGACGTCCTGCGCAGCCGGCATCTGGTGCCGTGGCTTTGCGGTTGCGGGATGACGCTCATGGTAGCAGTGCTCATCGGGCGCACCGCGGACAGCCTGGCGAGCATCCCAGAGCGGCTGGCCCAGCCGGCCGTGGAGCGACCTTACCCGTTGCCGGAGATCGAGGTTGCAACCCAGGAGCCCCTGGAGCGCCTGGACGCCGACTGGCTGGAACACCGCATACGCCCTGGGGAAAGCTTCTATCAGATCATGCGCGCCATGGGCTTTGACCCTGGCACGGTGCAGTCGGTCATGGAGTCCGGCCAGCAGACGCGCCCCCTGCTCGAGTTGCGTCCTGGACAGGTGCTGCGGGCCAGCGCGCCGGACGGCGTGCTGCAAGCGCTGGACCTGGAAATCGATTCGCTCAACAAACTCGAAATCCGTCGTGACGACGGCGGCTACTTTGCGCAACTGCACACCCGGCCCACGCAAACCACCCAAAATCAGGCCGCCGGCGTCATCGATAGCTCGCTGTACCTGTCTGCCCAGCAGGCGGGCTTGTC
>DQBD01000233.1:2719-9134 GCA_003526065.1 Gammaproteobacteria bacterium
TTGCAGCCCGGCGACCGATTTGCGGTGGTCTACAACGAGATCAGCGTCGACGGCGAAAAAGTGCGTGACGGCGACATCCTGGCAGCGGAGTTCGTCAATCGCGGGAAAGTGCTGCGCGCCGTGCGCTACACCGACCCGAACGGCCGTACCGGCATCTACAAACCCGACGGCAGCAGCCTGCGCAAAGCGTTCAACCGCAACCCGCTCCCGGTAACGCGCATCACCTCACGCTTCAACCCGAACCGCGTGCACCCCATCTTCAAGACCGTACGCCCCCATCGCGGCGTCGACTACGGAGCCCCAACCGGCACCCCGGTCAGGGTCACCGGCGACGGCCGCGTGGCGTTCGCCGGGCGCCAGCGCGGGTACGGCAACGTCATCATCATCGACCATGGACGTGGGATTCGTACGCTGTATGCCCACCTGAGCCGGTTTGCCCCGAAGCTCAGCGCCGGTCAACCGGTGGAGCAGGGCAAGGTCATCGGGTATGTCGGCTCGTCCGGCTGGGCGACCGGGCCCCATCTGCACTACGAGTTTCAGGTCAATGGCAAGACCAAGGACCCGTTGACGGTGGCCTTGCCGCAGGCGCAGAGCCTGCCGGACGCCTACAAGCGCCACTTCACCAGCCAAACGGCGCGATGGGTCGCGGCGCTGGACGCACTGTCGACCAGACAGGTTGCTGAATCGACCGCCAAACCCATGCCGTGAACATGCCGGCGGCCGAGCTCTATATCGGCCTGATGAGTGGCACCAGCCAGGATGCCATCGACGGCGTCTTGGCAGAGTTCGACGCCAGCGGACAGACCCATCGCCTGCTCGCCTGGCACAGCCAGCCACTCGACGAAGGATTGCGCCGTCAACTGGATGATCTACAGGTGGGGGGAGCGCGCGGAGAACTCGCACTGGCGGTTCAGCTCCACCATCAGCTCGGCGAGCGATTCGCCGAATGCGCCCTGTCGCTGATGGACACTGCGGGCCGCAGGCCGGTACGTGCCATTGGCAGTCACGGCCAAACCGTCCGTCACGCGCCCGGGGGCGCGGCCCCGCACAGCCTGCAATTGGGTAACCCGGCGCTGATCGCCGCACGCTGCGGGGCGGCGGTGGTGTCGGACTTCCGCAACAGCGACATCGCCGTCGGTGGGCAGGGCGCCCCACTGGCACCCGCCTTCCACCAGGCCGCCTTCGCGTTGACGCAAGCCGAACGGGCAGTACTGAATCTCGGCGGCATGGCCAACGTCTCGCTGCTCGGTTCCGCCGGCCACCCCGTCAGGGGCTGGGACACCGGACCCGCCAACGTGCTGCTCGACGGCTGGGCATCGCGCCACCTTGGCCGGAACTACGATCACAACGGACAGTTCGCGCGCGGTGGCCATGTCAATGACGCACTCTTGGGCGCGCTGCTGGCGCATCCATTCATTGACCGTGCGCCCCCCAAGAGCACCGGGCGCGAGATGTTCAATCTGGCCTGGCTGGATACCGTGCTGTCCGGCCTGCCACCGCTGCCACCGGCCGATGTCCAGGCGACGCTGGCTGAATTCACGGCGGTTAGTGTCGCCACCAACCTGCGACAGCATCGCTCCCTGCGCGATGTACTGGTCTGCGGCGGTGGCGTGCGCAATGTCGATCTGATGGAGCGCATCGCCCGCCAGCTGCCGTGGCTCAAGGTGCGCTCGACAGCCGACGAGGGAATTGATCCACAACACGTGGAGGCGCTGGCCTTTGCCTGGCTGGCGCGCCAGCGTATACACGAGGCCGCGCTGGATCTGCGTCACCTCACCGGCGCGCACCGCCCGGCCGTTCTGGGCTGTGTCTACCTGCCCTAAGGCGCGCTGAAACCCGGGCCGTCGGCCATCACACGCTGAACGACGAACCGCAACCGCAGGTGGTGGTGGCCAGGGGGTTGCGGATGACGAACTGAGCGCCCTGGAAATCTTCGCGGTAGTCGATTTCCGCACCTTCCATGTATTGCAGGCTCAACGGATCGATGAGCAGCGTGACCCCCTCCGTGGTCACGGCGCAATCGCCGTCATCCTGGGCCTCGTCGAAGGTGAAGCCATACTGGAAGCCAGAACAACCACCACCGCTGATGAACACACGCAACTTGAGTTGGGGGTTGCCTTCCTCGGCAATCAGCTCACCGACCCGCCGGGCCGCGGCTTCCGTGAAAAGGACTTGAGACAGGTTCGACATCGAAACCTCCAGAAAAATGTTCCACGCCCAACGGGCATATTCCCTGAGACTTTATCAGGGCGGCGAAGTTGCGCGCGCCGCCAGGGCCTCGCGCCAGGGAAACTCAAACCGGCGCGGCGCCTGTCCCTTCGGCTCCAGGTCAACGCGCAACCGTTGCGGGGCGAACGTTGCCGCCACGGGCCCCGCTCCCGACAGCACCTGCAGGCGACTGAGCGACAACGACTGCTCGGCCAGGAGCAATGCGGGCTGCGCATCACCTCCCGCCTCCTGACCCAAGAGCCAGAGCCGCACGCGCCCAGCCAAGGCCGGCGCATCGTCACCGGCAGCCACCCGCACCAACAAAACGCGGTAGGCGACCTCGCCCGCGTGCCGGGTCAGCGTTACCTCACCAACACCCAGATCGGGGGTGCGTCCGTGCGGCAACAAGACGCCACGCAGGAGATCCAGGCGACGTTCAAGGTCCGCGTTCCGGGCATTCAGGTCCACCATCTGCCCACGCAACACGACCAGCGCTTCGCGGTCCACGAGCTGCAGCTGCCGGAGCAGCGCGTTTTGCTCACGCAGTGCCACCAGTGGCTCGGCATCGACCGGCGACGGCGTCTCGACGCCGCGCAGCCCCGTTGCCCAGCCGGCAAGCTGTCCCGCCACCACTCCGACGAACACCCCGGCCAGAAAGCGACCTGGCCGCGAGGGAGTCTTCACGGCGCCAGAGCCGGCTGGCGCAAGCCACAGGTCTCGTCGAGCCCAAACATGAGATTCATGTTCTGGATCGCCTGGCCCGCGGCCCCCTTGACCAGGTTGTCGATCACCGACAGCACCACCACCCGGCGGCCCTCGCCATGCACGGCCATCACGCAGTCGTTACCCGCCCGCACGGCGCCGGTCTGCGGGTGTCCGCCGGCGGGCAGAACCCGAACGAAAGGCTCGTTGCGATAACGCGCCTCGTACACCGCCTGCAGATCGGCGGCCTGGGTGAGCCGCGAATACAACGTGACGTGTATCCCCCGGTTCATGGGCACCAGGTGTGGCACGAAGGTCAGATCCACCCCCCCGGCACCCATCCCGTTGAGCGTCTGCGTGATCTCCGGCTGATGCCGGTGCGCGAACACGTTGTAGGCACGAAAGTTTTCGTTCACCTCGCAGAACGCCAGATCCGCGCGCACGTGCCGGCCGGCACCGCTGACGCCCGACTTGCAGTCGGCCACCAGGTCGGCCGGATCCACCAGGCCCGCCTCCACCAGGGGCAGGAATCCCAGCGTGACGGCCGTCGGGTAGCACCCCGGGTTGGCGATCAGACGCGCGGACGCGATCCGGTCGCGGTTGATCTCCGGCAGGCCATACACGGCCTCCTCCAGGAACTGCGGACAGGCATGCGGCATGCCGTACCAACGCTCCCACACAGCCGGATCGCGCAAACGGAAATCGGCCGCCAGATCGATCACCCGGGCACCGGCGTCCAGCAGCGTCGGCACCTGCTGCATGGCCACGCCGTTGGGCGTGGCGAAGAACACCACATCGCAGGTGGCCAAGGCACGTACGTCGACGTCACTGAACGCCACATCCACCCGCCCGGCCAAGCTCGGAAACACGCTGCTCACCGGCTGTCCGGCCTCGCTGCGCGAGGTAATCACGCTCAATTCGGCCTGCGGGTGATGACACAGCAAACGCAGCAGCTCGACACCGGTGAAACCGCTCCCGCCGACAATTCCAACCTTGATCATCACCGCATCCCCCGCACGCCGCCGACGGCGGTCGTGCCTTTGACACACAAAAAAGCCCGGCATGACGAGCAGGCCGGGCTTCCCAAATTTGTCCAGCAAAAATGGCTGGGGGACTAGGATTCGAACCTAGATTGACGGAGTCAGAGTCCGCTGTCCTACCGTTGGACGATCCCCCACCCGAGCGCTCCAGCGCGGCTCAGCGCTTGGAGAACTGGCTGGCGCGCCGCGCCTTGTGCAAGCCGACCTTCTTGCGTTCCACCTCGCGCGCGTCGCGCGTCACATAACCGGCCTTGCGCAGCACCGGGCGGAACGTCTCGTCAAACTCGATCAGCGCCCGCGTGATGCCGTGCCGAATCGCGCCGGCCTGGCCGTTCGGCCCGCCGCCCTTGACCGTGATCTTCAGATCGAAGCCTTCCGACCGCTCGACAGCCTCCAGCGGCTGGCGCACGAGCATGCGCGAGGTCTGGCGCCCAAAGTATTCCTCAAGGCTGCGGCCGTTGATGGAAATGGCGCCGCTGCCCAGGCTCAGGATGACGCGCGCCGAGGCCGACTTACGCCGACCGACCGAAATGGGTTTTTGCACTACTGGCATGACGGAATCCGAACTGCGTTGATCAAATGTCCAGCGCCTGCGGCTGCTGGGCCGTATGCGGATGCTCCGCGCCAGCATAAACCTTCAGCTTGCGGAACATGGCGCGACCGAGCGGGTTCTTTGGCAGCATGCCCTTGACCGCCTGCTCGAGCACCAGTGCCGGCCGGCGGGCAATGCGGTCGGCGAACGTCTCGCTGCGCAAGCCACCGATATAGCCGGTGTGATGATGATAGACCTTGTCGGTCTGCTTGCGGCCGGTCACACACACCTTCTCCGCATTGATCACGACGATGTAATCGCCCGTGTCGATGTGCGGGGTGTACAACGGCTTGTGCTTGCCGCGCAGACGGCGGGCAATCTCGGTCGCCAGACGCCCAAGGGTCTTCCCCTCGGCATCAACGAGATACCAATCCTGGCGCACGGTGCTGGGGGTGGCGCTGACAGTCTTCATGCCGAATTCGCAAATGGCCCGCAAAAAGGGCGTGCATCCTATGTGGCGCCACCGGTACTGTCAAGGCACCGCCCGCCACAGGGGCTCCCAGGGCAACGGCGTCATGCGCAGCATGGCCATGCCATCCAGGGCCATATCGAACAGCTGCGGCGCGTTCACAATAAAGCCGCGCTTTTCCATACCCTCATAGGGGCTGCCCTGGGACGGGTCCACCACCACATGGGCGCCCATGGCCCTGGCCAGCTTGCGGCGCGTGGGGGAAAGATCACTGGCCACGATATGACGCACCCCCCTGGCCTTGAGCATGGCAATCACCCCGAGACCAATGGGCCCGCACCCAATCACGATGGCCGTGTCACGACGGCCTATCCCGGAGCGGTTCACCGCATGCAGGGACACCGCCATGGGCTCGGTCAGCGCCGCATGGTCATCGGAAATACCGTTGGTGACAGGAAAAGCCAGGGATTCCTCCACCAGCACCCGTTCGGCATAGGCCCCGGGAGCCAGAGTGGAAAGGCCGGTCAGATGCGCCACCCCGTTATTGCGCCGCATGGGCATGGCCACGATGCGCTTGCCCGGCTTCCAGCGGCGATGGGTCTTCGGGCCGTAGTCCGCGATCTCGCCCACAAACTCGTGCCCCAACACCACATGCTCATGACTGCGCATGATGTGCGGGTAACCGACCCGCTCGGTGGCCTCCGCCAGTTCGTCCGCGTGATGACGGGCATGCAGATCCGATCCGCAGATGCCGCAACGCAACACATTCAGAAGTATCTGACCCTTGCCCGGTTCCGGCTCGGGCACATCCTGGACCGCAAAGTCACCGTGGTGGCAAACAACCGCTTTCATGGCTTTTCCTTATGGCAGGCTGGCTTGATTGGCATGCTTATAGTGTCGCGCAACAGGCACGGGGAAACAGGTCGTATGGAGCCAAATAGGTCAGCCTTCATTGAGACCGGGGGAGAGGAAGGTGGCGTAGCGGCAATGGGTCTGCTGTTCAAAGCCTTTGGCAGTATCAGCGTTGCGATAAAAATTATATTTTGGCCACGTCTTGAATGCGGCTCTCACATGGACGATTGAAGAACTGACCCTAATGCCCGGGATGGCAATGCTCATGGGGCGGCCTCGGCTCGGTATCGGATCTACGTCGACCAGTGCAGCAAGCTCCTCACTTCACGCATTTTCAACAGAGAACACGCTTTACTGCGCCAGGGTAAACGGCAGGTTTTATACTGGCAGACACGGGCACCCGCCATTTTTTAAAGAGCGCACCATGACTACCTTACTCAATGCCGATTTCGAACGACGCGTCGTCATTCGACCCACGGATTACCAGTGGGTGGCGTCGCCCATGCCCGGCGTTCAGCGCATGATGCTGGATCGGATCGGCGATGAGGTGGCACGGGCGACGTCGATTGTGCGCTATACCCCGCACAGTGCGTTCTCCTCCCACACCCATGA
>DQBD01000150.1:0-2554 GCA_003526065.1 Gammaproteobacteria bacterium
CCGGCGGCTGCAGGTCGGCCACGCGACAACCGCGCTTCAGGAACATGTCCACCAGGTGTTCCGGCGGCTGCAGGTCGGCCACGCGACAACCGCGCTTCAGGAACATGTCCACCAGGTGTTCCTTGCGGCTGCGGGCCGAGGCCAGCCGGGCGTCGGCCTGCTTGCCGCGACGGTCGATCACATCCTTGGCGAGATCGCCGAACACGGCGCCGAACGGCAGCACCCTGGCCACACCGGCCACCACCTCGCCGGTGCGCGAGCGGGTGACCGACTCGGTGGCGCCGCGCACCGCCCCCTTCTCGCCGGCATGCGGCGCCAGGATGGCGTCCATTGCCTGCACCTGGGCGGCGATGCCGGCGCAGTCGAGGTCGTTGTCGCCCAGCTGCACGCGGTCGACCAGGATGACCTCTTCGGCCACCAGTGGCGACGCCAGCAACACGGCCATGAGGGGAACAAGACGCAGCGGCGGGAACATGGCGGGATGACGGGTCTCGACGGCTTGGATACGGCCACGCGTTTGACCACGCGGCGGGGCAACGGTGCGCCGTCATTCTGGCAGAAGCACCCGGTCATCGGACTGTGCGGCGTTCCGGCACGTCCCCGGCAACGGTGCCCGCCGCCGTGTGCCGACACCACCGGCACTCAGCGCGGTGCGATCCGTTCGCGCCGGTACGCCTCGGCCAGGAACTGCGGCTGCGCCCAGGCGTCGATGTCGACATCGCGTTCGAGATAGCCGTGCCGGTGCAGGAAGTCGATCTGCACCCGCAGGCGGTGGCGCATGGCCCGGTCCAGCGAGGGCCACACCGTGGCGTGGTAGTCGCCGCGGTAGGAGGCCGCCACGTCCTGCGGCTCGACGCCGATCTCGGCCGCCCAGATGCGCGTGGTGGCGGCCCTGTCCTGCGCCGCCCGGGCGGCGCCGCGCAGCAGCACCTGCAGGTAGCGCGTGACCAGGTCCGGCGCCTCCCGCACCACGTTGCCGCTGATGGTGACCAGGCGCGGGTTGCCGTTGATGACGTGATCCGGGTCGCGCGCGTCGAGCAGGTCGTAGATGCAGCGCAGGCGGTCGCCGTACAGGCGCAGCAGGCGCGCCGGCTGCACGTTCTTGGTGAACACCACGTCCACGCGGCCGTCGAGCAGCGCCTGGGTTTCGTGGTCGAACATCGTGGCCTCGAACGCCTTGCGCCCGGCGCCGGTGTCGGGATTTGCCACCTGCTTGAAGTCGTTGTCGATGACGGTATCGACGAATTGCACGTCGGTCGCCGTCATGCCGTGCTCGGCCAGCGCGCACAGGAAGCCGCGCTCGGTGTTGGCGCGCATGAAATCGGTCAGCAGCTTCGGATGCAGCGGCAGCGAACAGCGCCGTCCGGCCAGGTCCGTGAAGCGCGCGATGTCCGAATCGGCCCGCACCAGAAACGCCAGCGAATCGCGCACGAAGGTCAGGCCCAGCAGCGCCGTGTCGGCGCCGCGGCTGCGCGCCCAGATCGGTGGCACCGCGCCGCCTTCGCGCACCGCGTCATCCAGGTGATGATCGAAATGCGACCTCAGCATCCGGTCGCGGCCGAGTTCCTTGATATTGCGGAACGCCACCGTGCCATCGCCGAACTCCGCGTCGAACAGGCCGGTTTCGAGCGCCACGCCGGTGGCGGTGGCCACCGGACAGCGGGTGTACCACAGGGTGTGTGACACGGCGTACCTCCAGACGGTCAGTCACCAGGGCGCGCGCACATGGGCGGCGGGCCGCTTTCGGGCCGGATGCCTCGCGCCGCGACCCGATCACGCCGACGCGCACCACCGCGTCGACCGGGAACCTGCCCGGGTGTTCCCTGACGGGCGGGACGCGGACCGCGGCGCCTGGCTAACGATTGTTTATCACACCCCCGCGCGTCACGGACTCGGTGGTATCTTCGGGCCTTTCGCCCGGTCAGCAGATAAGAGGAGATACCGCCATGGCCCCCTACACCCGCAGCGAAGCCAAAGCGTGGGCGCGCGCCCACATGATCAAGTCCACCAATGCCGTTCCGACACCGTTCAAGGCCGACTTCAGCCTTGACCTGCCGACCCTGTCGGCGCACGTCGACCGCTGGGCCAACGAGGGTCTGTACGGCCTGATGACCGGTGGCAACACCGCCGAGGCGTGGAACATGACGCCCGACGAATGGTGGCAGTACAGCGAGACCGTGGCCAAGGCCAACCAGGGCCGCATGATGCTGACCTCGGTGATCCTCGACCCGTCGCCGTTCACGGTGATCGAAAAGGCCCACCGGCTGGCGGAACTGGGCTTTCACCTGATCGAGGTGATCAACCCGGTCATCCAGTTGCGCTCGGACACCGACCTGTACGGGTTCTACAAGTACCTGTCCGACCACAGCCCGCTGGGCATCGTGCTGTACAACACGCCGACCGCCGGCGTGGTGCTCAACCACGGCCTGCTGAACCGCCTGGCCGACCTCGAAATGGTGGTCGGCATCAAAAACGGCCTGCTGAACCCGGCCGATACCATCGCCCTGCGCAAGCACACCGGCGACCGCATGGTGGTCACCGAGCCGATGGAGAG
>DQBD01000150.1:2790-7971 GCA_003526065.1 Gammaproteobacteria bacterium
CCATCGTGCACGGCGGACAGTGCCTGTTCGGCACCTGCGAGTACGTGATGTTCGGCAAGCAGCGCGACACGCTGGTGAAGTGCATGGAACTGGCCAACGCGGGCAAGTTCGACGAGGCACTGCCACTGTACCGGCAGCTGGACCCGATCCGCGATCTGATGAACGACATCTTCGTCTGGAACATCGTGCGCAAGAACCAGTACTCGCTGGCGCCGATCAAGTACTGGTTCGAGCTGCTGGGCATGCCGATGGGGCCGTGCCGCCCGCCGCTGGAACCGTACGCCGACGAGGCGATGAAGAAGACCGTCCGCGAGGGGCTGCTCAAGCACGGCGTGATCGACAGCGTGCCGGCCGCCGCCGCGGCCTGAGCCACCCTTTGACAGGCGCCGCCGTGTCCGGCCGACGCGGCGGCAACCCCCGGAGGGCCACGCCATGCCCGGTGTATGTGACCCCCTGCTGAGCACCGAGCGCGCCACCGCCATGGTCACCGCGGGCGTGTGGCGTGACGAACTGCTCACCGACCTGCTCGACGCGCTGGCCGACCGCTCCCCGAACCGGCTGGCGGTGGCCGACCACAACAGCATGAGCGGCGTCGCCACGCGCCTGTCGTGCCTGCAGCTGCAGCATCGCGTCGACCGCATCGCGCTGGGGCTGGTCGGGCTCGGCGTGCAACCGGGCGACGTGGTGGCCTTTCAGCTCCCCAACTGGTGGCAGTTCATCGCCCTGCACCTGGCCTGCCTTCGCATCGGCGCGGTCAGCAACCCGCTGATGCCGATCTTTCGCGAGCGTGAACTCGGCTTCATGCTCGACTTCGCCAGGGCACGGGTCCTGGTGATCCCGCACCGCTTTCGCGGCCACGACTACCCCGCCATGATCGCCGGCCTGCGCAGCGCGCTGCCCGCGCTCGAGCACGTGCTGGTGGTGGGCGGCGACGGGCCGGATGGTTTCGAGCGCACGCTGCTCGAGACACGCTGGGAGGACGACCTCGACCGCGACGCCGAGTTCGGCCGCCGGCGGCCCGATCCGAACGACGTCATTCAGCTGCTCTACACGTCGGGCACCACCGGCCAGCCGAAGGGCGTGATGCACACCTCCAACACGCTGCTGGCCGGCGTGCGCGCCTATGCCGACGGCATCGGCCTGTCGGGCGCGGACGTGTGCTTCATGGCCTCGCCCCTGGCACACCAGACCGGCTTCATGTACGGCCTGATGCTGCCGCTGGTGCTCGGCACGCACGTCATCCTGCAGGACGTGTGGGACCCGGTTCAGGCCTGGAAAACCATCCAGTCCGAACGCGTCACCTTCTCCATGGGCGCCACGCCGTTTCTGGCCGACCTGGTCAATGCGCCGAACGCGCCCGCGCCCGCCGACTGTCACCTCCGGCAGTTCGTCTGCGCCGGCGCCCCGATCCCACGCGTGCTGGTGCAGAACGCCACCGAGAAACTCGGCCTTGGCGTGATCGCCGCCTGGGGCATGAGCGAGTGCGGCGTGGTGACCATGACCCGGCCGGACGATGCGCCGGACACCGTGTTCGGCAGCGACGGCCGGGCACTGCACGGCATGGCGGTTCGGGTGATCGACGACGCCGGCCAGGTGGTGCCGGCCGGCACCGAGGGCAGGCTCCAGACCCAGGGCAGCTGTTTGTTCGTGGGCTACCTCAAGCGCCCGGACGCCCATGGCGTGGACCCCGACGGCTGGTTCGACACCGGGGATCTGGCGCGCATGGACGCTGACGGCTACATCCGCATCACCGGCCGCGCCAAGGACATCATCATCCGCGGCGGCGAAAACATTCCGGTGGCGGAGGTCGAGGAGCTGCTGTACCGCCACCCGGCGGTGCAGGACGCCGCCATCGTCGCCATGCCCGACGCGCGGCTGGGCGAGCGAGCCTGCGCGTTCGTGACCCTGAAACCCGGCGCCGCTCTCGATTTCAACACCCTGACCGACTGGTTGAGGCGCTCCGGCCTGGCGCGCACCTACTGGCCGGAGCGGCTGGAACGGGTCGACGAGTTACCGCGAACGGCGAGCGGCAAGATCCAGAAATTCGCCCTGCGCGAACAGGCGCGAACCTTCGGCGACGCGCCGGCGTTCAGCGCACCGGCGGCACCGGACGCACGCTGACCGTCACCGGCGTGCCCGGTGCCAGATCCACGCGCAGGAAACTGCCGGGCTCGTCCAGGATCGGATGCGGCGCACCGCAATACCAGGCGGTGCTGGCACCGGCCGACACGTCGCGCGCCGCGTGGATGTGGCCCAGCGCCAGATAGTCGAACCCGGCAGCCGCGATCTCGTGCGCGTGAATGGGCGAGGAATTGCGCGACTCGCCATCCTCCGGCACGTGCACGCCGTGCGCCAAGCCCAGATGCCACAGGTCCTCGCGCAGGCGGCCCGGCGCGTCGGCCAGCGGCCGGTGGCCCGGATGATGGTCGACCAGCCCGCGGCCCCACACACTCACCCCCAGCTCCTCCAGCACCAGATGACGGCCGTCCATCTCGTGCAGCAGATGCAGCCCGGCACCGACGAAGTCGTGACGGTGATAGACGGCGTCCTCGGCCAGACAGTCGTGGTTGCCGGGGATCATCACCACGGTGAACGGCAGCTCGGCCAGGCGGGCACAGGCCCACTCGACGGTTTCCTCGCTGGCGCGGTTGTGGTCGAACAGATCACCGGCCAGCAACATCAGGTCCGGCTGCTCGTCACAGATGGCATCCAGCAGCGCATCGAACTGGGCACGGTCGCGATCGCGACGCTGGCGGTTCCAGTCACCACCGAAATAGTCGCTGTCGAGATGAATGTCCGAACAATGCGCCAGGCGCAGGGAACGGTGCATGGCGTTGTGAAACAGGCGTCTGCGGGGGAGCCCCCAAAGATACCACTGTGACGGCACGCAGGTCAGCGAATCGCTAGCGCGGACGTTCAGCCCCCAGCGAGATGCGGTGCATGACGCGTCGGTGCCCCGAATAGTCGTTGATCGGGTTGTGCTGGGTGCAGCGGTTGTCCCACAACGCCAGCGTGCCGACCTGCCAGCGCACACGGCAGGTGAACTCCGGCCGCGCAAGGTGCGTGAACAGATACTGCAACAGCGGCGCGCTCTCGTCCTCGGTCATGCCCTCGAAACGCACCGTATGGCCATAGTTGACGTACAGCAGCTTGCGACCGGTCTGCGGGTGCGTACGCACCACCGGATGCACCGCCTCGAACGCCGCGTCTGGCCGCCGCCGGGCACCCGCGTCGCTCAGCCGATCCTCGCGCGTTCGGGTGACATCGGCCTTGACCGAGGTGTTGACGGCTCTGAGGCCGTCGAGCAGCCCGCGCATGCCGTGCGACAGTGCCTCGTATGCGAGGTACATGTTCGCGAACAGCGTGTCCCCACCAACTGGCGGCACCTCGCGCGCCAGCAGCGTGGCGCCAACCGGCGGCGCGTCCAGATAGGCGGTGTCGGAATGCCAAAGACCGCCGAAATTGACGCACTCGTGCGGCTGCTTGATGACGGGAACGATCAGGGGATAGTCCGGCAGGCCGCGCAGCAGCGGGTATTCGACCGGCTCGCCAATACGCCGTGCAAACGCGAGGTACTGACTGGACGTCAGCGACTGATCCCGAAACAACAGCACCAGGTGCCGCAGCCAGGCAACCCGTATGTCATTCAGGGCCGCCTCCGGCAGGGCCGCCAGATCGACCCCACTCACCTCGGCGCCCAGCGCGCCGGCAAACGGCTTCACGCAGATGTGGTGGTACGCCATGCGCCCCTCCCCTTTCACCCCGCGGACCGGCGGAGCATAACCGGGGCAGCGCTAGTTGACGCGGGCGCGAATGCGCTGCTGGGCGAGCTGCGTCAGGGTGATGGCCTTGGCCACGTCCGCGCTCTTGCGGATGTGCCTGAGCATCAGGCTGCGGGCACCTTTCAGGTCCCGGTCAAGCAGATGCTGCAAGATGGCGTGGTGTTCGGCATAGGTCTGGTCGACCCGTTCGTAATGCGTGAAATCGAGCCGCCGCACGATGTGGATGTGATCGTTCACATCCTTTAGATAGCTCGCCAACACCGCGTTGCCGCTGCCGCCGGCCAAGGCCATGTGAAAGCCTTCGTCGCGCGTCACCATGGTCTCCACCGGCGGCGGCTTGTCCGGCACCTGGGCCGGGGCCCAGGCGGTGACGAGCTTGCGCAGTCGCGCGTCCGACATCGACACGCAGGCCAGCTCGAGCACCTGCATTTCGAGGGCAATGCGCACCTCGTAGTAATCGTTGATGACTTCGATGTCGATCTCGCGGATGAAGCAGCCCTGCTTGGGACGGATGGTGACGTAACCTTCCGCCGCCAGACGCTGCAACGCCTCGCGCACCGGCGTGCGGCTGACGCCGAACCGCGTCGCCAGTTCGTTCTCCGTGACCCGTTCCCCGGGGTACAGCGTGAAGCCCAAAATCATGTCCTTCCGCCGCCAGACGCTGCANNGCGTTCTACAACGGCCCAGAAACCATCGCGGATATGGTCAACCACACGGTCGGTCGCACCCTGGACCTCTTGGGTCTACCGGAGCTTGCTGCCGATCTGGTCACACGGTGGCAGGGCTTTGACCTGCACTGACTGGCGCCCCCTACGACTCAAGGCAGCTTCCACGCCTTTGCGCGCTGGCTCGCCAGTTGCGCCAAGGTAATCTCCTTGGCCACATCTGCACTACGCCGAATATGCTCTTCCAGCAGCGTGCGGGCGGCGGAAACATCTCGCGCAAGTAATCGCTGGATGACTTCGTAGTGTTCGCGATAGGTCGGCGCGATTCGCTCGGCAGCAGTAAAGTCAAGCCGCCGCACGATATGAATATGATCGTTAACGTCCTTGAGGTAGCTGGCCAAAACCGTATTTCCTGTCGCCGCGGCCAGTGCGAGATGAAAACCTTCATCTCGCGCCACCATCATTTCTACCGCTGGGCCGCGCTGGGGCGTGCGTTCGGGATCCCACATCGTTGCCAGCCGGTGCAGCTCCGGTATCGGCATTTGCTTGCCAATGAGCTCCAGGATCCGCATCTCTAACGCGATACGTACCTCGTAGTACTGATTGATCTCCGCCAGATCAATATCGCGAATGAAACAACCTTGCTTCGCGCGAATAGACAAATAGCCCTCAGCCGCGAGCCGCTGCAACGCTTCGCGCACCGGGGTACGACTGACGCCGAAATGGTCAGCCAA
>DQBD01000150.1:8187-16058 GCA_003526065.1 Gammaproteobacteria bacterium
GCGCTGGTAAATCTCCGTCGGGGAAACACGGGGGGGGTTCTGGGTTCCCTGCATTGGCGTGTTCGCTACTCCAACCACGCACCATTGTATACAACAAATCGAGCAAACATGGTGCATGACCCGGCCTAACTTCGCGCATTGGCCGATAAATCCCGGACCAACAATAACTAATTATGGTTATTTCAATGCCTTATCGGACAATTCGAAAACTGGCACACAACTTGAATCCATTCTTGTATGCAAGAAATCAAGGNNGAAGCCCAAAATCATGTCCTTCAGCTGGCGGTAGATGTCGCGTGGACTGGCGGCAGCGCGGGTCACCATCGATAGCCTCGGCGGTTGTTCTGGATACGCACCATTGTATACAAGAGCGGCCCCACACTGGTGCACCCGAGCAGCAGCTTAGGGCACCCGTCACGCCCGATTTCACCGTTGTCGGCCAAAAAACCGACACCCCCGCCATTGGCACGCCTTTTGAATATCACGTTGTATACAATAGGTCCGTGCATTGACTGCCGGCCCACCCCACCCGAACGGAATCGCCAGTGATCAAGATCCCCGCCAGGCCTTACCCGCTGCAGCTGAACCCGGCCCATACCGCACTGCTGGTGATCGACATGCAGCGCGACTTTCTCGAGCCGGGCGGGTTCGGCGCGATGCTGGGCAACGACGTGGCGCGCCTGCGCGGCGCCATCCGGCCCTGCCAGGCGCTGCTGGCCGCCGCCCGCGACGCCGGACTGCTGGTGATCCACACCCGAGAGGGCCACCGTCCGGATCTGTCCGACGCGCCCCCGACGAAGCTGCGGCGGGGCGCCGGAGCAAAGCGCATCGGCGACGCCGGCCCCATGGGACGCATCCTGGTCCGCGGCGAACCGGGGCACGACATCGTGCCGGAACTGGCGCCGCAACCGGGCGAGCCGGTGCTGGACAAGCCGGGCAAGGGTGCCTTCTACCAGACCGACCTCGCCCTGGTGCTGGGCAACCGCCACATCGCGCACCTCATCGTGGCCGGTGTCACCACCGAGGTCTGCGTGCACACCACCGTGCGCGAGGCCAACGACCGCGGCTTCGAGTGCCTGGTGGTGAGTGACGCGGTGGCGTCGTACTTCCCGGAGTTCCACCGCGCCGCGCTCGACATGATCACCGCCCAGGGCGGCATCTTCGGCTGGGTCACCGACGCGGCCCAGGTGTGCGCCGCCCTGACCCGAACCGCCGCCTGAGGCGAGCAGGACACCCCACGGAGCCGGCCATGAACAACACCGCCCCGAAACTGTGGTCACCCGGCGACTGGAACGCGCTGTTCGGGTTCGGCACCAACATCCTGGTCAACCTGCTCACGCTGACCGCGCTGCTGCGTTATGTCGTCAAGTTGCCGGACGACATCGTGTTCGGCCGCATTCTGCCGGCCACCGGCCTGATGCTGTTCCTTTCCACCGGCTATTACGCCTGGCTGGCCTATCAACTGGCGAAACGGGAAAACCGCGACACCGTCTGCGCGCTGCCCTCCGGCGTCAGCGTGCCGCACATGTTCGTCGTGGTATTCGTGATCATGCTGCCGATCGCGGCCGCCAGCGGCGACCCCATCCACGGCTGGGAGGCCGGGCTCACCTGGGTCTTCGTACAGAGCTTCGTGCTCATGCTCGGGGGCTTTGTCGCGCCCTGGGTCAAGCGGATCACCCCACGCGCCGCCCTGCTCGGCGCGCTCGCCGGCGTGTCGATCACCTTCATCGCCATGAAGCCCGCACTGGACATGTATCTCGACCCGGTGATCGGCCTGGTCTGCTTCGCCATCCTGCTCGCCAGCTGGTTCGGTGGCGTGCGTTACTGGCGGGGCATCCCGGCGGGGCTGGTGGCCATCGCCGTGGGCGCGCTGATCGCCTGGGGCGGTCTCGCCCTGGGCCGCGACTTCGGCGGCATGGATCCGGACGCCCTGGGCACGTCTCTGGCCAGCTTCGGGTTCTCGCTGCCCATTCCAGCCCTCGGCCACGTGTTTGGCGGGTTCGAATACCTCGGCGTGATCCTGGTCACCGCCATCCCGTTCGGCATTTACGACCTGGTCGAGGCCATGGACAACGTCGAGAGCGCCGAAGCCGGCGGCGACCGCTTCCCGACCACCCGCGTCATCACCGCCGACGGCGTGGTGAGCCTGGTCGGCTGCCTGCTCGGCAACCCGTTCATCAACGCCGTGTACATCGGCCACCCCGGATGGAAGGCCATCGGCGGACGGATCGGCTACTCGGCCGCTACCGGCGTGATGGTGCTGATCCTGTCCTGGTGCGGCCTCGTGGCGCTGTTGATGGCGCTGATCCCGGTGGTGGCGATCGCCCCGATCCTGCTCTACATCGGCCTGTTGATCGGCGCCCAGGCATTCCAGGAGACGCCCAGGGCCCACGCACCGGCCGTGGTGCTGGCATTGATTCCCCAGATCGCCGCCTGGGGCAAGCTGATGATCGACAACGCATTGGCCGCGGCCGGCACCCACGCCGGCGCCATCGGCATCGACACCCTGGCCGGCACCGGCGTGCTCTACCGCGGGCTCGAGTTGCTCGGCGGCGGCGCCATCCTGAGCAGCCTGGTCCTGGCCGCCCTGGTGGCCTGCATCATCGACCGCGCGCACGCCCGCGCTGGAGCCTTCGCCCTGGCCGGCGCGGTGCTCACGTTCTTCGGATTCATGCACAGCGAAGCCATCGGCGTTGCGGTGCATCCGAGCATCGCCACGGCCTACCTGCTGGTGGCCGGCGGCATGTTCGTCCTGGCGCGGCAGACGGCCACGCGGCCGATCGACCTCGCACACGCGGCACTGGAAGCCGCCGATTGATCCACCGTGGACGTTACCGGCCCCGCCGGATCGGCCTTTTTTCGCCCCAACTTGAATACAACGTAGCATTCAATAACCCTCGCAGGAGCTCTCACATCCCATGAACAACCCCGTCACCCCACGGCGCATGCTGCCAGCACTGGCCTTGTCGATCGGCCTGGCCACTCCGGCCGTCCAGGCCGGCTCGGCGCTGTTCGCCACCACCAACATCCAGTACCTGCACGGCACCACCTACGCCGACTTCGACCCCAACGGCGGCTTCAGTCACACCGACGAGGCCAGCATCATCACCATCGAGCATTTCAACGTCTGGAAGTACGGCGACAACTTCCTGTTCGTCGACATCACCAACCCGGACGGGGAAGGCGACGCGTTCGGCTCCACCTCCGAATCGAACAGCAGCTACTACGCCGAAATCTCGCCGCGCCTGTCGCTGGGCAAGATCTTCTTCGACCGGGAACTGTCCTGGGGCCTGGTCAAGGACCTGCTGTTCACGGCCACGCTGGAAATCCCCGAGTCGCCGGTCGAGCAAACCTGGCTGTACGGCCTGGCAGTGGACCTGACCCTGCCCCACTTCCAGTTCTTCCAGGTCAACTGGTACATCCGCGACAACCAGGCCTCCGGCATCGACACCGGCCAACAGGTCACCCTCGCCTGGGCGGCGCCGTTCAAGGTCGGCCCGGTGCCGCTGGTGTTCGAGGGCTTCTTCGACTACGCCTGGGGCGAGGATCCGCTGCAGGACAACATCATCACCGCCCCCCGGCTGTTGGTCGATGTCGGCGACCTGGCCGGCATCGGCGCCGGCAAGCTGCAGGCCGGCATCGAATACCAGATGTGGCGCAACAAGTACGGCATCGACGGCATGGACGAAAACGTCGCCCAGGCCATGGTGAAGTGGATCTGGTAACGCCCATGACCCGCGCACCGGACACCCCTACCGCGCCCCTGCCGGATCTGTCCGGCCTGCGCCGGCGGCTGGCCGCCGGGGAAACGGTGCGGGCGCTGGCCGAACAGGTGATTACCCGGCGCCGGCGGCTCGCTGGCGCCGGCATCTGGATCACCGAAGTGCCGGACGCCGCCTTGCACCAACGGGCGGCCGAGCTGGACGCCGTGCCGGCCGACGCACGCGGCCCCCTGCACGGCACGCCCTTCGCGGTGAAGGACAATATCGACGTCGCCGGCCTGCCCACCACCGCAGCCTGTCCGGATTTCACTTACCACCCGGCGCACACCGCGCCGGCGGTGCAACGCCTGCTGGACGCCGGCGCCCTGCTGGTCGGCAAAACCAACCTGGACCAGTTTGCGACCGGCCTGTCCGGCACGCGCACACCCTACGGCACGCCGGCCAACGCCTTCGATCCTGCCTACATCTGCGGCGGATCGAGCTCCGGATCGGCGCTGGCCCTCGCCCATGGCGTGGTGAGCTTCTCGCTGGGCACCGACACCGCCGGCTCGGGCCGGGTACCGGCGGCACTCGGCAACCTGGTCGGCCTCAAGCCCAGCCGGGGACTGATCAGCAACCGCGGCGTGCTGCCGGCCTGTCGCTCGCTGGACTGCGTATCGGTGTTCGCGCTCACCTGCGCCGACGCGGCGACGGTGCTGTCGCATATCGCCGGCTTCGATGCCGCGGACCCGTTCGCGCGCGCCGACTGGCCCGCGCCAGCACGAGCCGGCGCGACCTTCCGTTTCGGCCTGCCCCGGCCAGACCAGCTCGACTTCGACGGCGACACGGCCGCGGCAGCGGCGTTCGCGCGCGCGGCAGCGGACCTGGAAGCCTGCGGCGGCACCGCCGTGACCGTGGACTACGCACCGTTTCGGGAGGCCGCGCGACTGCTCTACGACGGCCCCTGGCTCACCGAACGCCGTCTCGCCATCGGGGATTTCCTGGACCGCCGGGCGGACGCGGTGCTGCCGGTGGTGCGCGAGATCGTCGCCACGGCCGACCGCTTCACCGCCGCCGATGCGTTCGCCGCCGAGTACCGCCTGCGTGCGCTGCGCCGCGCGCTCGAACCCCTGTGGCAGCAGATCGACTGCCTGCTGACCCCCACCCTTCCGACGGCCTACCTGCGCGCCGCGGTGCTGGCCGACCCGGTCGCGCTGAACACGCGCCTGGGGCACTACACCAACCACATGAATCTGCTCGACCTGTGCGCGGTGGCAGTGCCGGCCGGATTCCTGCCCAGCGGACTGCCGTTCGGCGTGACACTGCAGGGGCCCGCCGGGCACGACCATGCCCTGCTGGTACTGGCCGACCGCCTGCACCGCGCGCGCAACCTCACCGTCGGCGCCGCCGGCCTGACCCTGGCGGACACCGCCCCCCTGATCGCCGACCCGCCGGCGCAGACGCTCGACCTGGCGGTCTGCGGGGGGCACATGCAGGGCCTGCCGCTGAACCACGAACTCACCGCGCGCGGCGCGCGGCTGATCGAACGCACCCGCACCGCACCCGGTTACCGCCTCTATGCGCTGGCCGGTTTCGATCCACCGCGTCCGGGCCTGGTGCGCGACACCTCCGGCGGCGCCATCGAAATCGAGGTCTGGCGCCTGCCGCTGACCGCGGTCGGTGCCTTTCTGGCCGCAGTGCCGGCACCGCTGGCCATCGGCACCGTCGAGCGCGCCGACGGCCGCCCAGTCAAGGGCTTCCTGTGCGAGAGCCACGCCCTCGCCGGCGCCCGCGACATCACCCCGTTCGGCGGCTGGCGCGCCTGGCTGGCAGCCCGATGAGCAGTCCCGTCCCGTGTCCGCCGCCATCCGCCCGCAAGGCCGGCCGCGGCGGCACGTCGTTCCGCAAGCGCCCACCATCACAGGAGCTTCACCCATGAGTGTCAACCGCCGTCAATTTCTCGCCTCCACCGCCGCCCTGGCAGCCACTGCGGCGCTGCCGTTCGGGCGCGTGCGCGCCGCCGAACCGCTGGTGGTGGGCGCGCTCTACGTCGGCCCGCACGACGACTACGGCTACAACCAGGCACACGCCCTGGCGGTGGCCCGCCTCAAGACGCTGCCGGGCATCGAGGTGGTCGAGCAGGAAAACGTCCCCGAGACCGTCGCCGTGCAAAAGGTGATGGAGGCGATGATCGTCGAGGACGGCGCCGGGCTGATCTTCGCCACCTCGTTCGGCTATTTTCCCCACGTGGTCAAGCTCGCGCCGAAGTATCCGGCGGTGCGCTTCGCCCATTGCGGCGGACTGTGGCAGGCCGGCAGGGATCCGGCCAACGTCGGCAGTTACTTCGGCTACATCGACGAGTGCCAATACCTCAACGGCATCGCCGCCGGGCACGCCAGCCGATCCGGCAAGCTCGGCTTCGTGGCCGCCAAACCCATCCCGCAGGTACTGCGCAACATCAACGCGTTCACCCTGGGCGCGCGCTCCGTGCGGCCGGACATCACCACCCAGGTGATCTTCACCGGTGACTGGTCCATGCCGGTCAAGGAGGCCGAGGCCACCAATTCACTGGCCGACCAGGGTATCGACGTAGTGACCTGCCACGTCGATAGCCCCAAGGTGCTGGTCGAAACCGCCGCCAAGCGCGGCATGTTCGTGTGCGGCTACCACGCCGACCAGTCGGTGCTGGCACCCGATGCCTACCTGACCGGCGCCGAGTGGCACTGGGAAACCGTCTACTCGGCCTATGTCGCCGCCGCCCGCTCCGGGGCGCCGTTCGCCAACCTGACCCGCGGCGGCCTCCAGGACGGCTTTGTCCGGATGTCGGCCTACACCGCCGCCACGCCGCCCGCCGCGGTGCGCCAGATCGACCAGACCCGGGCGGCCATGCTCGCCGGCGGGTTCGACATCTTCCGTGGCCCGCTGCTGGACAACGCCGGGCGCACGGTGATTACCGCCGATACCACCCTCACGCAGACCGACATCACCCTCGAGCGCATGGATTACCTGGTCGAGGGCGTCATCGGGGCCATTCCAGGATGATGCAGGCGATGCCGATCCTGCGCCGGACTGCCAGCGTGGCGGCCGGCGCCCTGCCGACAACGCTGGCCACCGCCGCGGCCCTGGCGCTGTTTGCGCTGTTTCTCGAGTTGCACGGCGTGTCGGCGGCCCGGGCGCTGGGCCTCATGTGGCAGGGCGCCTTCGGCTCGATGTTCGCGCTCTCGAACACCCTGCTGCGGGCGGCACCGCTGATGCTGACCGCACTGTGCGTGCTGCTGCCGGCCCGGGCCGGGCTGATCGTGATCGGCGGCGA
Organism: Gammaproteobacteria bacterium; assembly: GCA_003526065.1. The sequence goes on from DQBD01000150.1 coordinate 15,202, forward strand.
GGGCGCCCTGGCGCTCGGCGGACTGGCCGCCGGCTCGCTGGCCATCGCCGCCCCCACCTTGACGGCGGCGCTGGCCTGGCCGCTGATGGCGCTGGCCGCCATGCTGATCGGGGGGCTGTGGATCGGCGCCGCCGGCTGGCTGCGCCAGCGCCGCGGCGTCAACGAGACCATCGGCTCGCTGTTGCTGTCGTACCTGGGCATCGCCCTGTTCAATCAGCTGGTGGAAGGCCCGCTGCGCGACCCGGCCAGTCTGAACAAGCCCTCGACGCTGCCGCTGCCGCAGACATGGATGATCGGCACCCTGCCCGGAACGGACGCCCACTGGGGCTTTGCCGTGGGCGCCGTGGCCTGTGTGCTGACCTGGCTGGTGCTGCGCTGGAGCACGTCCGGCTTCGCCCTGAACGTCTGCGGCGGCAATCCCCAGGCCGCGCGCCTGGTCGGCCTGCCGGTCGACCGGCTGGTGATCGGCGCCTGCGTCGCCGGCGGCGCGGCGGCGGGACTCGCCGGCATGTTCGAGGTGGCGGCAGTGCAGGGCAGCGCCAACGCGTCGCTGATGTCCGGCTACGGCACCGCCGGCATCCTGGTGGCCTTCGCGGCGCGCCAAAGTCCGCTCGCGGTCATCGTCTGCGCGGTGCTGGTCGGCGGCATCGGCGCCAGCGGCAGCCTCCTGCAGCGGCGCCTGGGCCTGCCGGACGCGGCCACCCTGGTACTTCAGGGTCTGATTTTCGCCAACCTGCTGGCCTGGGAAGCGTTGCAGGGGCGCATCGGCGCCTGGCGGCTGCGGCTGGCGCCGGGCGCGGAGCCAAGCCATGGCTGAGGACGCATTGACCACCCTGGCCATCGGCATCATCGGCGGC
>DQBD01000153.1:0-2376 GCA_003526065.1 Gammaproteobacteria bacterium
TCCGGCAAGGACCCGTCCAAGGTCGACCGTTCGGCGGCCTATGCCGCGCGCTACGTGGCCAAGAACATCGTCGCCGCGGGTCTGGCCGAGCGCTGCGAGGTGCAGGTGTCGTACGCCATCGGCGTGGCCGAGCCGACGTCCATCATGGTCGACACCTTTGGCACCGGGCAGGTCAGCAATGGCGTGCTGACGGGCCTGATCCGCGAGCATTTCGACCTGCGTCCGGTCGGCATCCTGCGCATGCTGGACCTGCGCCGGCCGGTGTACCGGCCTACCGCCGCCTATGGCCACTTCGGGCGCGAGGACCAGGACTTTTCGTGGGAGCGCACCGATCGCGCCGAGGCGCTGCGCCGCGCGGCCCGCTGAAGGGGGCGGGGTGGTCTGACGGGGCCGTGCTAGCCGTCGGGTGAGCCGGCGTCGGCCAGGGTCCGCAGGGCCTTGGCCAGGCGCGGGTCCGCGGTGGCATCGGCCACGGCCTGCAGGTGGGCGCGACTGGTGTCGCTGAGCGGCCGCACCGTCGGCGGTGCGACGGCCGGCGGCGGGGTCGCGCAGGCGAGCACGTGCACGCGAACCTCGTTCAGCGACTGGCCAAGCCCGTCACCGATCTGGCGCCGCAGTCGTGGCGCCAGAAAGCGCAGGCGACTGGCCCAGGCGCCACTGGTGACGCCCAGATGCAGGGCGCCATCGGCGACACCGGCGCTGGCCACGGCATCGGCCAGTTCGCCGGGCAGGCACTGGCGCACCTGGGCAAGCAGCTGTTGCTGCCGCCGGCCGTCGGCCAGCAGCTGAGCCAAGGCGCCCCCGGGCGCTGCCAGCAGCTTGTGAAGGTGTGATTCGGAACCCATAATGACCGATCCGGGTCGGGCCGCAGCGGCATGACGACCGCCCGAATTATAGATTCCGTTGATGATCAGCCTGCACGTTCACTGGCCGCGGGCCAACGGCCAGCGCAGCTTCAGTCTGCACGGTCGCGCCGTGATGGCGCTCGGTGGCATGGTGGTCGGCGCGCTGCTGGGCAGCTTTGCGCTCGGCGCCAGCCTGCCGTTGACCGAGGCGCTGCGCGAACGCCGGGCGGTACGCGCGGAACTGGACGCCCAGCGCGCGCAGTTGGACGAATCCCTGCTCGCCGCCCGCGCCCGGGCCGAGGCCCTGGCCGGCCGTCTGGGCGAACTGCAGGGCCGCTTGACGCAGCTGGAGGTGGTCGGCCAGCGGGTGAGCGAAGCGGCCCGCCTGGCGCCGGATGCTTTCGATTTCGACACGCCGCTCGACATCGGGAGCGGCGACGAGCAACCGTTCGCGGTGGTCGATTTCGTGGCCGCGCTCGACGGCCTGTCACGACAGATCGACCGCCGGGCTGCGCAGTTCGCCGTGCTGGACCGGGTCATCGGGGCCGACCTGCTGGAGCACGATGAGGCATTGCCCTCGCCGGTGCCCGGTGGGCAGTTGTCGTCGGCGTTCGGTAGCCGCCGGGATCCGTTCACCGGGCGGCACGAGTTTCATGGCGGGGTGGACTTCCGTGCGCCGCCCGGCACCCCCATTCATGCAGTTGCCGGCGGCCGGGTGGTCGTCAGTGGCTGGGAAAGCGGTTACGGCAGGGTGGTCGAGATCGATCACGGTAACGGGTTTCGCACCCGCTACGCCCACAATCAGGCCAATCTGGTCAAAGCAGGTCAGACAGTGAAACGCAGTCAGGTCATCGCGCGCGTCGGCAGCACCGGTAACACCACCGGGCCGCACGTGCATCTGGAAGTGTTGCGCGCCGGACGGCGCATGGATCCGGCCGATTATCTTCGTGCCCTGGCGGCCCAGGATCTGCCGCTGCGCACCGCGGCCCGCTGAGGTCCGCCATGCTGAAGGGTATCGTGCGCCGCGTCGTCGGCAGCCGCAACCAGCGTCAGATCAAGCGCTACTTCAAGACGGTCGCGCGCATCAATGCGCTGGCCGATCAGTTCGCCGCACTCGGTGACGCCGAGCTGCGCCAGTACACCGACACGCTGCGCCAGCGGCATGCCGACGGCCAGACGCTGGATCAGCTGCTGCCGGAGGCGTTTGCGCTGGTTCGCGAGGCGGCGGGTCGTGTCCTGGCCATGCGCCATTTCGACGTGCAGCTGGTCGGTGGGATGGTCCTGCACGAGGGCAAGATCGCCGAGATGCGCACCGGCGAGGGCAAGACGCTGGTGGCCACGCTGCCGGCCTACCTGAACGCGCTGGCCGGACAGGGCGTGCACGTGGTGACGGTGAACGACTACCTGGCCCGCCGCGATGCCGCCTGGATGGGGCAGGTGTTCGAGTTTCTCGGGCTGTCGACCGGCGTGATCGTGTCCAACCTGGACCCGGCGGCGCGTCAGGCCGCCTACGCCGCCGACATCACCTACG
>DQBD01000153.1:2651-4773 GCA_003526065.1 Gammaproteobacteria bacterium
CTGCGCGACAACATGGCGTTCACCGCCGAGGACCGGGTGCAGCGCCGCGCCTACGCCATCGTCGACGAGGTGGATTCCATTCTGATCGACGAGGCGCGTACGCCGCTGATCATCTCCGGCCCGGCCGAGGGCGGCACCGAGCTGTACGCCAAGGTGAACGTGCTGGTGCCCAAGCTCACGCGCCAGACCGAACCCGATGGCCCCGGCGACTACCACGTCGACGAGAAAACCCGCCAGGTGCTGCTCACCGACGCGGGCCACGAGCACGCCGAACAGTTGCTGGCCGCCGCCGGCCTGCTCGGGGAAGGCGAGAGTCTGTACGACGCCGCCAACATCACCCTGATGCACCACCTGAACGCCAGCCTGCGCGCCCACACGCTGTTCCAGCGGGACGTGCACTACGTGGTCAACCAGGGCGAGATCGTCATCGTCGACGAGTTCACCGGTCGCCTGATGCCCGGCCGGCGCTGGTCGGAGGGCCTGCACCAGGCCATCGAGGCCAAGGAAGGGGTGTCGGTCAAGCAGGAGAACCAGACGCTCGCCACCATCACCTTCCAGAACTACTTCCGGCTGTACGACAAGCTGTCCGGCATGACCGGCACGGCCGACACCGAGGCCTACGAGCTGCACCAGATCTACGGTCTGGAAGTGGTGGTGGTGCCGACCCACCGGGCGATGGTCCGCAAGGACCTGGGCGATCAGGTGTTCCTGTCGACGGACGAGAAGTTCGACGCCGTGCTGGAGGACATCAAGGAGGCGCATGGCCGCGGCCAGCCGGCACTGGTCGGCACCGCCTCCATCGAGACGTCCGAGCTGGTGTCGCAGCGCCTGAAGAAGGCCGGCATCCCGCATCAGGTACTGAACGCCAAGTACCACGAGCAGGAGGCGCAGATCATTGCCCGCGCCGGCGAGGTCGGTGCCGTCACCATCGCCACCAACATGGCCGGCCGCGGCACCGACATCGTGCTCGGCGGCAACCTGGAGGCGCGCCTGCACGGCGTCGAGGACCCGGCCGAGCGCGAACGCATCCGCGTCGCCTGGCAGGCCGACCACGACAAGGTGGTCGAGCTCGGTGGCCTGCACGTGGTCGGCACCGAGCGCAACGAGTCGCGGCGTGTCGACAACCAGTTGCGCGGGCGCTCCGGGCGTCAGGGCGACCCCGGCTCGTCGCGCTTCTACCTGTCGCTGCAGGATGACCTGATGCGCATCTTCGCCTCCGACCGGGTGTCCGGCTGGATGCAGAAGCTCGGCCTGCAGCCCGGCGAGGCCATCGAGCACCCGTGGGTGACGCGCGCCATCGAGAACGCCCAGCGCAAGGTCGAGAGCCGCAACTTCGACATGCGCAAGCAGCTGCTCGAGTACGACGACATCGCCAACGAGCAGCGCAAGCTCATCTACCAGCAGCGCAACGAGCTGCTGGAGGCCGAGGACGTGTCCGACACCGTCCAGGCCATGGTGCGCGACGTGGTGGGGGCGCTGGTGGACCGTTTCCTGCCGCCCGGCAGCGTCGAGGAGCAGTGGGACCTGGCCGGCCTGAAGGACACCCTGCACGCCGAGCTTGGCAGCGCCGGCGACCCGCAGGCACTGGCAGCGGCGCCGGACATGGATGGCGAGACGCTGCGCGAGCGCCTGATCGACATCGTCGAGACGGAACTGGCGCAAAAGCAGGGGCGGGTCGAGCCGGCGGTGATGCGGCACTTCGAGAAGGCCGTGATGCTGCAGGTGCTCGACAGCCACTGGAAGGATCACCTGGCGGCCATGGACCACCTGCGCCACAGCATCCACCTTCGCGGCTACGCGCAAAAGAACCCGAAGCAGGAATACAAGCGCGAGGCGTTCGAGCTGTTCACGCAGATGCTCGAGCGCGTCAAGACCGACGTGGCGATGACCCTGCTGCGGGTGCAGGTGCGGGCCGAGGAAGACGTGGAGGCGGTCGACCGCCAGCGCCGGCCGGCCGGTGTCTACGACTACCAGCATGCCGAGGCCAGTGCCCTGGCCGGCGAGGCGCAGGCCGACGAATCGGACGTGGCGGTGGCGGAGCGACCGGCGGCGCCGTTCGTGCGCGCCGGACGCAAGGTCGGCCGCAACGAGCCGTGCCCGTGTGGCTCGGGCAAGAAATTCA
>DQBD01000281.1 GCA_003526065.1 Gammaproteobacteria bacterium
TGATGACCAAGGCGCTGGACTATTTCGACCCGGCGGCCGACTACGACAGCGACCTCACCCGCGCGCTGGCGCGGGCCCAGGCACGCTTCCTGGTGGTGGCGTTCTCCAGCGACTGGCGCTTCGCGCCCGAGCGCTCGCGCGAGATCGTCAAGGCCCTGCACACCGGCGGCAGCTCGGTCAGCTATGCCGCCATCGACTCGCCGGACGGCCACGACGCCTTTCTGCTGCCGAACGATCACTACTTCGCCGTGTTGCGGGCATTCCTGAACCGCATCCACGCCGAACTCGAGGTAACCGCGTGAACGCGTCCGTCGAACACGCGCACAGCACGGCGCCCCACGCCCCCAACGGGGGACTGCGCATCGATCACGCGCTCATCGCGCAGTGGATCCGGCCCGGTAGCCGGGTGCTGGATCTGGGCTGCGGCGATGGCGGCCTGCTGGCGTACCTGCAGGCCGAACGGGCAGTGACCGGCTACGGCGTGGAAATCGAAATCGACCGCGTGGTGCGCTGCGTCGAACGTGGCGTGAGTGTCATCCAGGGTGATCTCGACGCCGGCCTGGCGGACTTCGACACCGACTCGTTCGACTACGTGATCATGAGCCTGGCCCTGCAGGCGGTGTACTTCCCGGCACGGCTGCTGGCCGAAATGCTGCGTGTCGGCCGCGAGGGCATCGTGGCGTTTCCGAACTTCGGCCACATCAGCTGCCGCCTGCAGCTGGCCTTCGGTGGGCACATGCCGGTGTCGGCGGCGCTGCCGGAAACCTGGTACGAGACCGACAACATCCACCTGTGCACCATCCGCGACTTCGAGAGCCTGTGCCGCACGCTGGGCATCCGCATCCTGCAGCGCACGGTGGTCAACCACCAGCACCGCCGGTCGCTGGGCGCACGCCTGCTACCCAACCTGCTGGGTGAAATGGCACTGTATCGGTTCGAGCGCAAACCGGCCCGTTAGGGCTCGTGTCCCCCCACCGCCCGGAGTACCGACATGAAACTGCACCGTCTGCTCGCCGTCACCCTGCTGGCCCCGCTGCTGGCCACCGCCCGGACCCCGGCTCCGCCGGACGCCGAGGTCTACTTCATCACCCCCACCGACGGCGCCACGGTGACCAGCCCGGTGACCGTGCGTTTCGGCCTCAAGGGCATGGGCGTGGCACCCGCCGGCATCCAGAACGACGCCACCGGGCACCATCACCTGCTGGTCGACACCGACCTGCCGGCACTCGACCGGCCGGTACCGACCGACGACCATCACCGGCACTTCGGGGCCGGACAGACCGAAACCACCCTCACCCTGGATCCCGGCACACACACGCTGCAGCTGCTGCTGGGTGACTTTGCGCACATTCCGCACGAACCGCCGGTGATGTCGCCGAAGATCACCATCACCGTCGAATAGGTCGGATAGAAGGCGTCGTCCGCCGGTCCCCGTGCGCGGTGGCCGGCCACCCCAACCCAGACCGGAGCCCTGCCGGCCGTGCCCGCTGAACCGACGCTGCTGCAGATCATCGTGCTGGCCGTGGTGCAGGGCATCACCGAATTCCTGCCCATTTCCAGTTCCGCGCACCTGATCCTGGTGCCGGAACTGCTGGGCTGGCCGGACCAGGGCCTGGCCATCGACGGCGCCATGCACGTCGGTTCGCTGACCGCGGTGCTGTGGTACTTCCGCCGGGGCCTGTGGCCGATGACGCGGGACTTCGGGCGCAGCCTGGGGGGCCACGGCCTGACCCCGGACGGACGCCTGGCATGGGCCGTCCTGCTGGGGACCATTCCGACCGCCCTGGTCGGCCTGCTGCTGCACGACGTCATCGAAGGCCCGCTGCGCAGCGCCGAGGTGATTGCCGCCACCACCATCGTCTACGGCCTGCTGCTGTTGCTGGCCGACCGCACCGCCCGTCAGACCTGCAACGAGTACACCTTTCGCTGGCGCGATGCGGCGATCATCGCCCTCGCCCAGGTGCTGGCACTGGTGCCGGGCACGTCGCGCTCGGGCATCACCATGACGGCCGGCCTGATGGTCGGCCTGACGCGCACCGCAGCGGCGCGGTTCTCGTTTCTGCTGTCGATCCCCATCACCGCCCTGGCGGGCGGCTACGAAATGCTCACGCTGGCACAGACGGGCGCACCGGAACGGCTGGACACCGCCCTGATCGCCGCCGTGGTGGCGGCGATCAGCAGCTACCTGTCCATCGTGTTCCTGATTCGCCTGCTACAGAACCGCGGCATGACGCCGTTCGTCGTCTACCGCCTGCTGCTGGGCGCGTATCTGATCGCGGTGTTCTTCTAGGGGAAACGTCCAGCTGCCCGCGCGTGTCCCGGCGAGGGGCCACCGCCTCAGTCGAAGTGGCACACGTAGTGCGTCGGCTCGATGGCCTCGATGTCGAACCGGCTCTCGCCGGGCACCGCGAACGCCTGCCCGGCGCTGTATTCCTGCCAGCTGTCGCTGCCCGCCTGGCGCACCCGGCAGCGGCCGGCGACGATCTCCATCCGCTCCGGCGCGCCGGTGCTGAACGTGAGCACGGACGGCAGGATCACGCCCACCGTCTTGCGCGCGCCATCGGCCAGGATCACGGTGTGGCTCACGCAGCGGCCATCGAAGTAGACGTTGCCCTCGGTCAGCACGGTGACGTTCTCGAAACGCTCGGTCATGGCGGGGGCTGGCGGGGAGGTGGCGCGCCGCCGGGGGCGCGGCGGGCGGGGGGGGGGTGGCTCCA